>JAGQGA010000538.1 GCA_020432595.1 Anaerolineales bacterium
CTGGCCTGCAGACGGATGGTGAAATTGTTCACGCCCACGGCCAACTGCACTGTCTCCTGATAGACCACATGGCCCCCGGCAAAAACGCGCAATTCGGCCGTTTGGCGCACATTGCTCTCGGCCGCTACCTCCAGCCGGAATGTTTCCCCTGTGCCTACCCGCGATGGGGCGGCAACATCGAGCAGGGTAACTTCGGCCGTTTGTTCGGGGCGGGGCAAAAAAACGTAGTCAATGGCAACGCCGCTGGCGGCGGCCAGTTCGCCCGCTTTGGCGGCATCCCCCATGTTGGCCTGCCCGTCGCTGATGACAACGAGCCGCCGGGCGCTGCCGGCCGGAAACAAAGCCAGACCCAGTTGAATCGCTTCGGCTAAATTGGTGGTGAGTGGCTGGGGGATGGTGGTGATGGGGGCAAGTTCGGCGAGGGGGGTTAACGGCCGTTCTACCAGCGCATTCGACCCAAACAGCACCACCGCCGCCTGATCCGTCGCCCCCATTTGCCCCACCGCCTGGCGCACAAACTGCTCCGCCTGCGCTGCTTGCGACTGACTCATCGAATCCGACGCATCTACTAGAAAAACAACCGCCAGTTCATCCGCCGCCCGCACAAGCTGCGAACCAGCCAAACTCAGTACCAGCAGCAGCAAAATGACAAGCCGCAGCCCCAAGCTTACCCATTGTCGCCACTTTTGTCCCGCCGCCAAACGGGGTTGACCCAGCCAGACAAAGTAGGGAATGGTAAGCAGTAGAATAAGCGCAAACGGCGTGGTAAAACGCAAAAAACTACCCTTCAAACAAAAATGGCAAATGGATGGTGAAGGTGCTGCTGCTCCCGTAGCTGCTGCGAGCCGAAATATGGCCGCCGTGGGCGGTGATGATGGTGTGCGCCAAGGTCAGCCCCAAACCGAGGCGGGGACGGCGCGAGCGGTAATTGCCGTTGGGAAACAGTTCGCCGCTGTCCAACCCCAGCCACAGCTTTTCCAACCGCTCTTCGGGAATGCCAACGCCTTCGTCCTGAATTTGAATGGTCACTTCGTCATCGTCAGCCCCTAGCTCGATCTGCACGGTACCGTTGATGCGGTTGAATTTGATGGCGTTGTGAAGCAGATAGTGAATGGCTTGCTGTAGCTGCTGTTCGTCACCATAAACGTTGGGAATGGGCATGGGCGGGGTGGTGTATTCGATTTTGACGCGGCGAGCCTCAGCCATGCTGTCCAGTTGACGGATGGCGCGTTTAAGGGTGGGATCAAGCTGGATTTTGGCAAAGTGGAAGGGAGTCTGATTTTGCAGCCGGGCGGAGGCAACGATGAGCTTGTCAACGGCCGTTCGCAGCAAATCCACCTCCTCATTCAGTGCCACCAGCGACGGCGAATCGGTCAACTGGTGCATTTTCTCCTGCAGCCGCTGTGTTTCCAGCCCAATCTTGTCAAATGGCTGGCGCAGCGCAGGAGAAACCAACGCCACAAACTGCTCGTACAAAGTCACCAATGCTTGCAGCCGCTGCTTTTCATAAACCAATGACTGGTTCTGCGTCTGCACATGGTCATACAATCGCTGCATCGTGCGCACATTTTGCGCCTGCACCAGCAGCGGGCTGGTTTGTTCCGCCAACAATGCCAAATAGTCAAAATCCTTAGCGGTATAAACATCTCCTGTTTGCTTGTCGCCCAACAGCACCAGCGCCACCAGGTTGTCACCCAAATGCAGCGGGACATAGAGCGAACGCCCCCACGCAGTCAGAAGCTGACGTTCTTCCTGGCTCATCGCGTCAAATTGGGGCATGGCGGCCACGTCGTATTGTGCCAACGGCCGTTTTTCCCGGCGCAAATGTTGCACAAAGGGGCTTTCAGGGGACAAAACGGCCGTTGGCAGCGCCACGTCATCCTCCAACGTTGCCAATGGTCGCAACCCCAGCCGTCCCCCAACCCCGGCTTCGGCCATAAAAAACCAGGCCTCGTTGGTTAGCAAATTGGCCTGCACCAGATGAAGAAAAATGCGGGCAATTTGCTCTGGTTCGGGCAAAGCGCCAACGATGTTGCGCTGCCCAGCCAGCAAATTTTCATAGCGGGTGATTTTGGGCAAAAAGACGCGCCGCGCCATGCGGTTGGTCAGACGAATGGCAATGGTCAAAACGGCCGTAAACAGCACCGCCCCCAGCAGTAACAGCACTAAGGGACTCACACCCGGCTGCGGCTCCAGCATAGCGCGTGACAATTGGGCAGCCAACCACAGCCCCAACAGGGAGAGCAAAAAGACAACAACCACGTTGGATAGTCGCCCCATAAATTGGCGCAATGCTAACGGCAGGGTAGGTAACTGGGTGTTGATGAGGGTGAGGGTGCCGACGGCGGCAGAAACGGCCGTTACCAAAATCCCCGCTTGCTGCCACCCTGGCTGGTTCGGCTGCTGAATGGATGCCAATCCCGCCCCCAGGGCAAACAGTCCCAACGCCAGCAGCCAATATTGCACCTGGTTGCGATAAAGCGAATGCGCCAACTGCCGCGCCGCGTGGCGAGTAAGCAAAAATGCGCCCAGGGTCGGCACAAACCAACTGGCAATCCATACCGCCGCCCATAAATCAAACAGCCGCACCCAAACCCCTGCGACAGGGGTATCGGCAAGTCGGGTCGGCCAGACGGTCGGGTCAAGTAGCATCGCCCCCACTAGTAGACCCAGCCCCGGCAGCAGCAGCACCCAGCGCCGGTGCTGGACAATAGAAAGGTGGTGTTGGGTTGTCCACAAAATCCCCGTCGCCAGCAAGCTGAGTCCATATTTGCCCACTAGTTCCCAATTGAATCGGAGAATATGGTCAAAAGCGGTGCCGCCATAGTGACGCAAAACGCTGCTTGCCCACGCAGTTGCAACCAGCAGCGTTACCCCCCATGCCCAGCGAAGCGACCGACGACCAACGGAACTGCGCCATATATAGCCTAGCAGAACTAAAAAGCTGAGCGGCAGCAAGGCCACAATGAAGAATTGGAGGGTGAGCATCAACATGATAAATGGTATCGATCTTGTGTCCAATCAATACTTCATTATATCAGGTTTATCTTACAGCGCGGGTGAAAATGCGACTGGCTTTATCCCAAAGTTATCCCAAGTTTGAATTTGGGATAATTTTGGGATAAGTTGGGATAAGAGAAGCAGTAATCGGTAATCGGTGATCCGCTGATTACTAATCACCGATTACTGGCTTAATCCAGATGCGATTGCTGTGAAAGGTACTTTGCCCGGCCAGGTCGCCGAGCGCGTCTGAGGTTGTCCAGTTAATGTTGCGACCACCGTTGTGCTGGCTCCAATATCCTTTGGGGGAAGCGGCTACGCCGGGGCGAACGGCATCGGTGACAACGGCCGTTAATTCACACCATCCTCGCCCATTTTCCACCCGCACCCGGTCGCCGCTGGCAATTCCCCGCGCCGCCGCATCGGAGGGGTGAATCTCCACAAACGGCTCTCCCTCGCGCTGGCGCAGGGCGGGCATATTGGCAAAGCTGCTGGTGGTAAAGTGGTGGGCGGCTCCGGTAATCAAGTTGAGGCTTTGGGATTTGGGATAATCGTTATTTATCCCAACCCCGCCATCATCCTCACTCGGCACAAATTGCGGCAGCGGATCTACCCCCATGTCGGCCATCGCTTGGCAATATAATTCAACCTTGCCGCTGGGTGTGGGAAAACGGCCGTCGGCAAACGGCACTTGAGCCGCATAGGGGAGAGAGATTTGCCCTTCGGCTTGCAATCTTTCCAGGGTGATGTCGCGTAGGGCGGGGTAGGAAACGGCCGTTTGCGCCAGCACCTCTGCAATCACCTCATCGGCCGACTGATGCAGCCACGGTTCAGCAAACCCCATCTCTCGCGCCAACAGCCCCATCACCTCCCAATTGCTCTTGCTCTCTCCCAGCGGTGGAATCGCCGCCTGGTTATAGCCAATCACCGTGTGTCCATACGCTTTGTGCAGGTCAACATGTTCAAGCTGGGAAGTGGCCGGCAGCACAATGTCCGCATAAAGGGCGGTATCGGTCATGAAAAGCTCATGC
>JAGQGA010000539.1:0-2204 GCA_020432595.1 Anaerolineales bacterium
CGACCCGCGAATCCCAGCCAGAGCCTGCATAATGGCGCTGTAGTCAATGCCATGCCGCGCCAGCAGTTCGCGCACGCGCCCCGCCTTGGGCTGCGCCATCCCCAGCAGCAAATGTTCGGTGGAGGTGTAGTCATCTTTCATTTGCGCCGCAATGGCCTGCGCTTCCTGCAAAATGTCGTTAAGCGGGCGGCTCATCCCCACCTGCACCGAACTGCCCGTAGCGCGGGGCAATTTGCCCAACGCCTGCGCCACGCTCTGCACCACCAGGCTAATATCGCCGCCAATCCGCTTGACGACGGACGGCACCACGCCCCCCTCCTGCACCAACAACGCCTGAAGCAAATGCTCTGGCTCAATGTTGGGATGGTTATATTGCTGCGCCAAATCTTGCGCTTCTAACACGGCCTCTTGGGCCTTCTGGGTAAATTTGTCTAATCTCATGCCAATACTCCCTTCTGTCGGTTATCGGTTATCAGTTATCGGTGATCAGTTTATGATCCCGGCCGGCTGACAACGGTTTTGCACCAACTTATGATAGGGGGTTTTGGTCAGAAATGAGTAAGCGATGTGTTAGAGAGGTGTTAGAGGAGAAACGGCCGTTTTTTGTACACGGAAGAACACGGAAGGACACGGTGAAAATGTCCATGTAAATCCGCGTCCTTCCGTGTAAAGCAACATTGGGTGGGAAAAAACGGCCGTTTATGCTGCTTGAGGTGTTCCGAGTTGATAAATAACCGGACGAAACTGGGGTATTGGTATCGGTTTGCCACTAGCATGTGCTGCTTCTAGCCAAGCCTGTTTGGCAATTTGTACTTCACGCAAAGCTTCCTCCGGCGTTGACCCAAACGCAGAACAATAGCGCAAGTCAGGAATGTCGGCAATATAGCCTTCGTCTTCCTCTGAATAAAAAATGCTTATAAAGTAATCACGCATACTTTAATCCTCTAGCTCTAAATTATACCGCTCGACCAAGCGTAGAAATTGTCTGACTTGATATGGTTTTGCCTCTCCCTGACTATCTTGCAAATTCAACAGTTCAGGAATTCTTGGATGTTCAAAGATATAATGGCTACCCCGTACACGTGACAAATGAAAGCCAAATCCTTCTACCAGATTCACAAAATCACCAAAACGGACATTTTTTGATCCCGACAGAATTCTTTGCAGTAATTTACGCCTATTCATAGATTATACTGTGAAACATCTCAAACCAAGCATTTTCTAGCAGATTTAGGAACCATTGTCCAACAATGCCAGCAGCTCCGCACGAGTGGGCATGGACGAGCTGGCTCCCGGTTTGGTAGTGGCTAACGCCCCCGCTGCCGCCCCCCAGCGAATCGCCTCAGCCAACGGCCGTTTTTCCGACAACGCCACCGCTACCCCGCCATTAAACGCATCCCCCGCCGCCACCGTGTCAATGGCGTTGACGGCAAACGGCGGCACAAACCCCTCATCATTCGCCGACTGGTAATAGACACCCTGGCTGCCGAGCTTGATAACGGCCGTTTCCAACCCTCGCTGCCGCAAAATCACCGCTGCTTGCTCCGCCTCAACCACATTTGCCGGCCGGAATCCCACCAAAATTTCCGTTTCAATTTCATTCGGCGTCATCAAATTGGCAAGCTGGTACGCTTCGTCTGGCAGTGGCGTGGCTGGGGCCGGGTCAAACAGCACCGTTGCTCCTTTCGCCCGCGCCACCCGTGCCGCCGCCAGCGAAATCGTCAGCGGCGACTCCATTTGCAGCATCAGCACCGACGCATCTGCCAGTGCCGCCTCACACCGCGCCACTTCCGCCATGTCGTGCGCCATATTGGCCCCAGAAATGACGATAATCGCATTTTCCGCCCGCTCATCCACGCTAATCACCGCCAATGCCGTGCTGCTGGCGGGGTCAACAGCAATGCCACTCACATCAACCGGCTCACGAGCAATCAACGACTGTACCTCTTTGCCAAACCCATCATCGCCAATGCGGCCAATAAAGCGAGTGGTGGCACCCAGTCGGCCGGCGGCCACCGCCTGGTTAAACCCCTTTCCCCCCGGCACGGTGATAAACGACGTGCCAAACAGCGTTTCACCCGGTGCAGGCAAACGCGGCACATAGGTTGTCAAATCCAAATTGATGCTCCCTAATACAACAACACCCATTTTTGCCTCCTTGGGAAATGGGACGCTGATTGCCCTGATTTTCCTGATAAAAAAGT
>JAGQGA010000539.1:2300-4031 GCA_020432595.1 Anaerolineales bacterium
AAAAAAGTCAATCAGGTGAATCAGGCAAATCTGCGTCCTATAAATCTATGATCTGCATCCCATTGCTTAGTCATTATGCCTGATAAGTGTAACGCAGAAGGGAAAAAGGGGGTAAATGGACTTAAACTGCAATTTACCTTGCCGGGTTTTAATTTCCTCTATTGATAAAAACCGATCATTCGCTCCTCAATTTTAGGATGGCTTATGAGATTTTTAGGAGATTGACCTATGGCAACCTTGGCAATTGAAACAAATGAATTAACAAGAAAGTATGGGGAGAAAACGGCCGTTAATCGGCTCACGCTCACCATTCCTCAAGGCGAAATTTTTGGCTTTTTGGGGCATAACGGGGCTGGCAAAACCACAACCATCAGCCTGCTGACAACGTTGCTGCTGCCCACATCCGGCAAAGCCCGCATCTTTGGCGATGATGTGGTGCAAAAAAACCGGGAAGTGCGGCAGCGGATTGGTTATGTACCGGAAAACGTGCGCCTCTACAACGATCTGACTGTCGCAGAAAATCTGCGCTATTTGGGCGAATTGTCAGGCATGGCAGCGATTGACAAACGCATTGAAGAGGTTTTGCATCTATTAGAACACCCAGAATGGCGTGATTTACGCCTAGGTACCTTCTCAAAAGGAATGCGACAGCGGATTGGCATTGCCCAAGCACTGTTGCATCAACCAGCCATTCTCTTTTTAGACGAACCCGCTTCCGGCCTGGATCCAGAAGGGCAGCGGGCAATTGGCGACCTGATCGTGCGGCTCAACCATGAATTTGGCATCACCATTTTCATGAATACCCATCAGCTTTCAGAAGCAGCCAAATTGTGTACCAGCATCGGCATTATGAATCATGGTCGTCTGGTTGTGGCCGACACCTTGGCAAATGTCATGCAGCGGTTCCCCGATACCCCTTCCCTGGAAGAAATCTATTTGCAAGTTGAACGGCGGGAAGCGCAAAACGGCCGTTTTCCAGCCGCTTCAGGAGTTACCCAATCATGACCACATCCCTGATCATCGCTCGCAAAGAGTTCCGGGCGGCCTTTCGCAACCGGCTCTTTTTAACCATTACCCTTCTGTTTTTGGGGCTGTCCATCCTGTCCGTCTACATCGGCAGCACCACCAAACGGGCTGAGATGCGTATTTACGACGCTAGAGTTGCGACGCTCCAGGCTGAAGGGGCTGCGGTCATCCCAGCCGCGCCGGAAATTCACACCCTCACTATTTTGGCGAATTTAACGGAGTATGTGGCAATTGTTGGTGCGATTCTGGCCGTCATTTTGGGGTACAACACGCTCATTGAAGAAAAAGAATCGGGTGGCTTGAAGCTCATTCTTTCGCGCCCGGTGTACCGCGATCAGCTGCTCGTGGGCAAGCTGCTGGGGAATGCGGCCGTTATCGCCAGCCTGCTGGGGTTGGTATTCCTCTTTAACCTGATCTTGTTGGTAGCCATCGGCGGCATCTGGCCCACCCTCGGCGAGGTGGCTCGCCTCTTTACCTTTACCGTTATGGCTCTAGCTTATATGCTCATCTTTCTTACGGTCTCCCTATTTCTCAGCATCCGCCTGAATAATGGGGCGACCGTCTTTCTCATTTCCTTGACGCTTTGGGTGTTGGTTAGTTTTGTCGTTCCTCAAATAGCCGATGCCATGATGGTTAACAGCAGTGTTGTCAACAGTATCAGCGGGGCGATTAACCAGATTCCGCAGGAAACGGCCGTTTCCCAAG
>JAGQGA010000053.1:0-2502 GCA_020432595.1 Anaerolineales bacterium
TTTTCAACTTTAACGGCCGTTATCCTTAACACACCACTCATGCCCATCTCCTTCAGTTTTCTATCGGTTGATAAATCTTGTGGTGCGTTGTGCGTCGTGGGGCAAAACGGCCGTTTTCCATTTGTGGCTTTAACATTAAGCAATTATCGTGACCAAAACGTGACCAGAACCTGAACTTTGTAAGCCAACCTTATCCAAAACTACCTCCTCTAGCGATTCACGATACTGTTTTGGTCGGCCCTGTCCCCAGCCGCTGCGCCAGATAGGCCACCAATTCAGGAAAATTAGCAAAGACATGTTCATCCCTTGTGTTGGCCTCCTGTAAGTAAACCCGCCAACAGCCCGGCTCCGGTTCATACCAAAACCGCAGCAAAAAGGTGTGGCGTTGCTCAAGGTCAACAGGATAGTGACGAATCATAGGGGCTATCATAACAGCCTACCGTCGACACAGCGTCGACAACGGATGAACGTCATCGTTGTTGACGCTAATAGTCAATGATAGAAGTGGTGCGTATAATTAGGCTGATTAACGGCCGTTCTATGGCGTGGTCACGTTTTGGTCACGATCTCCTGTTAAAGTTAGGCAGGAAATGGAAAACGCGCACACGCTCCCTCACCCAATCTTTGCGTGAATATTGTTATGTATCGTAATCTATCTTGAAAACCAAGCTGTAATGACCGTTAAAGTAAAAGTTCGTTTACTAGGCTCCTACACTGTGGCTACCCACAGCGAAGCGATTCACTTTCGTACAGACAAAATAAAAGCACTTTTTGCCTACTTGCTCTTGCACGCGGCCACGCCTGTGCGCCGCGAGACGTTGGCAACCCTATTTTGGCCGGATAGCAGCGACGATACCGCCCGCAAAAATCTACGTGATGCCCTCTTTCACCTCCGCAAAACCCTTGATCAATGTCATCCAGCCTTGAGCGAACGCTGCCTGGATGCCAACCGTAAAACCGTCACGCTACACATCACCGATTGTTTTGAGATAGATACGGCCGTTTTATCCACCCCCAACCCCACCTCCGATCTAGCCCCCCTTATTGGCGGCGAACTGCTGGCTGGCTTCAACCTGGAAGATGCTGAGCCGTTTATGGAGTGGCTGCTGCTGGAACGCAGCCGCTGGCATGATTTGTCGCTGAAGCTGTTGGCGCAGTGGACAGAGCAGCATTTGCAGCAAAACGAACCTGACCTGGCTCAGCAGCTTGCTCAACGGCAGCTTGCTCTTGAGCCGTGGTACGAAGCGGCGCACCGTCAGGCAATGCGAGTGTATGGGTTGGCACACAATTGGGCGGGGGTAGCACAGCAATACAAACTGTGTGGCGACATTTTGCAAGCGGAATTGGGTGTGGAGCCAAGCACCAAAACGCAGACACTTTACCAGGATTTACGCAAGCAGCAGCAAGCCTTGCAGACACCCAAGCACAATTTGCCTTCCAGCCTTTCTCCTTTCATGGGTCGCCAACAGGAGTTGATGCGCGTTAATGCGGCCATTGGGCAGCGCGATTACCGCCTTTTTACGCTGACGGGGATTGGCGGTAGCGGCAAAACGCGGCTGGCGTTGGAGATTGGGCGGCTGCAATTAGGTTGCTTTCCCGATGGCGTTTGGTTTGTGTCGCTGGCTAGTGCTGACCGCGTTGAGGATGTTTTGCACGCCATTGTTGGCGCAATCGGTTTGCAACCATCGCCAGAGACCCCGCTTGAAACCCAGCTTTATGCCGAACTGGCCGAAAAGTCGGTGCTGATCATTCTGGATAATTTGGAACAATTGCCGGAGGAAGTGGCTGACGTGGTGCTGTCGCTGCTGGAATGGACGAAGGAGCTGGTGATTCTGACCACGACGCGCTCCCGGCTGAACTTGCGGGTGGAGAAGCTTTTTCCCATTGAGGGGTTGACCTTTCCTGATGAGGTGACAACGGGGGATTTGGCCGACTTTGCGGCGGTGAGCCTGTTTTTGGGGCAGGCGGCGCGGGTTCGTTTTGAGGCACTGGGTCGTGAAACATACGGCACGGTTGGCGAGATTTGCCGCTTGCTGGTTGGTTCGCCGCTGGCGATTGAGCTGGCAGCAGCACAATCGCAGGAATTTTCGGTGGCGGCCATTGCCGAGACGCTGCGCCAAAGTGTGGCAGCGTTGGCAACGACGATGCGGGATGTGCCGCCGCGCCAGCGGAGTCTGCGGGCCGTGTTTGATTATTCGTGGCGGTTGCTGAGTGCCGGGCAGCAGCAGGGGTTGGCGCAACTGTCGCTGTTTCGGCAGCCATTTGTGGCGGAGGCAGCGCAGGCGGTAGCGGAAATTTCGCGGCGGGATTTGGCGGTGTTGGTGCGGTCGTCGTGGCTAAAGGTGGAGGAAAACGGCCGTTATTTTTTCCACGAACTGCTGCGTGAATTTGGGCTGGCACATTTGCAGCAGCAAGCCAGTTGGCTGGAAGCTACTCAGCAAAGCTATGTGACCTATCATCTTGGTTTTCTGCGGGATCAAGCAGAGCTGTTTGAGAAGGATG
>JAGQGA010000053.1:2596-8299 GCA_020432595.1 Anaerolineales bacterium
GGCCTTTGCAGAATTAGGGGAAAGCATTGAGGCTTTGCGAACATTTTATTATGAAGTCGGATTGATGGTAGAGGGGCTTGCATTTTTTGAGCGCATTGTTGCTAGACTCAATCATATATTGTCTCAGTCTGAAATTTCGCCTCTTGCCCAAACCTTGCAAGTTAAGGTTTTGATTGAACAAATTGATCTACGTGCGGAGACAATCGTTGATGCCGCATTGTTTGATAGCATTGAAGAAGTGCTGACCCAAGTGCGACAATTGAACGATCCCAAGCTGCTTTTAGCGATGCGTATAACGCAAATCAGCGCACTGCGTCGTTTGGGCAAGTTGGACGAGGCTGGTGAACTGATGGAAGAAACGGCCGTTCTAGCTCAAACCGTAGGTACACGGCTACAACAGGCTAGCTTAACCCAGTTCCATGCTCACTTTCACCATGCTCGCGGTAATATGGTATTAGCCGGGCAGTGGTACGGTAAGACTTTAACCCTTATTGATGAGAAGACTCACCCTTTTCATGTTGCTAAAGTGAAGCATAATTTGGCGACCACACTAATTAGCATAGGGCGCTTAGATGACGCACTGCCGCTACTTGAAACAAATCTGCGGCTTTGGCAGCAATCTGGGTGGCAGTTTGGGGAGAGTATGACACAGGAGTCGTTGGGGGAGGCTTTGCTCCGACAAGGTCAATATAATCTGGCACGTGTTCATTTGGAAAGCAGTTTGCAAGGGTATGAAGCAAATTATGATTTAGAGGGAATGGCTAATACTCAGGAGCTCTTAGGCCATGTCGCTTTGGCATTGGGCGATCTTGTTTTGGCAGAACAGCATTATCAAGCAACGTTAAGTGTATGTCGGCAAAAGGGAGATGGGGACAACTTAAACCAAGGGTGGACGGGATTAGCAGAAGTCGCCTTGCTACGTGGAGAGATCGAAAAAGCGTCTCAGTTTGTAGATAACGTTATGCCAGATTTATTGAACGGCAACCTTATAGGTGCAGATATCTTTCGCACTTATTGGGTCTGCTATCGTGTTTTGGCAAAAGTTGATGTCACTGAGGCTGATATGGTGTTGGCGCTTGCCTTTACCAAGCTGCACGAACAGGCAAAACATTTAGACGCGAAAGCCCAACAGGTATTTTTTGAGGGTGTTGAGATACATAAAGCCTTGATTGCGGCTGTACAGGAGCGTTTGCCGGGGTTGGTGGGGGTGGCGTAGGTGTGAGGTGAGGGAAAACGGCCGTTTTCCTCTCATTATTTTGTGGGGAAAACGGCCGTTTATGACACTACCCTGCCATAAAGATAACGCTCATTGATTTACCGCCTTAAGTTATCATAAATTTTGCGCTTGACCGCAACCTGTGTCATATATGCGAAACGGTTGGGAACAGTGGATACTCGCCCTGAAATGTGCTTCCTCAAGAAGTAACAAAGGACAGACCCTAAACAATTACTATGAGACCTTTTCGAGAATAAAGGTCGTCGCGAAGCTGGTGCCTGGAGAGGCAGCATTGATATATGCCTTGCCAGACGCATCGTAGGTGACAGTCAAGAAGAGATGGTTACCGCTCGACTGAAACATGGCTTTTACTAAGGAAGAACCCAGAAGCGGATTCAGCCCAACAATGGTTTCAGCGGTAGCCTTCACGATTTTTTCAAATACATTACTGGAGGCACCAAGCATGCTGCGGATATTTATCCGGCTGCCATCGTAGATCTGTCCACCATCGCTGAGATTCTCAGGATTGAAGCCGGTAAATGTTTCGTTGTTGCCAGACGGCCCCCACCCAATACCGAAGTAGAGTCTGTTGCGCTGGTTTGTGTCGACCGATATGACCTTATTGTCACGAACCAGCATTCGGAAGTTGCCTTTGCTATTGATAGTGTCTGCATTCAGGTTGCCACTGTAGGGCAAAAGTTTGGTTGTGTTGTAGTCATAGTCTCGAAGCTGAAACTTACAACTGTTATCGTAGGTGCCAACCAGCGTCAACAAATTATCCCTTCCCAGACTCACATATTGCCCACCGTCTGTGCGTAAGCGAATCCAATCTTCCTGGTGAATTGGCGTTCGAAGGGTAATAGTCGGGTCGGAAGCAAAATTGTTAAGCCTGATGATATAGTCAATGACTTTGGCGTTATAGCCAGCGTTGACAAAATCTCTCATGATCACATTCAGCTTGGAGCCTTTGCCGTGGCTCATGATCCAATTGTTGAATTGAGTTTCGGCTCTGGCATCACAATTAGCCGGGCTATCATATGACTCAAAAGAGTGATATGGGGTGTTGATCACTTGAGCAATAAATATCCTGTCCTTGCTCCACATAAGCATGGCGTTCTTCAAATAGGATAAAATTCCATCGGGCGTTTTTAAATTAAAGTTATCAAATGGGGATATGCGAAAGTTGTTCACATAGGAAAGCCAATTGCGCCCTTTTGTATCGTTTAGTGCCCACGTAATCAAAAACTGTTTACCACCCAGATCGCGCCATGTTACGTTACGATTAAATGTGCCATCCGCATTAAGGTGCGCTGTTGCGATCCGCGATGGCGCAATTTTCTCTTCAATCTGCTGGAGAATACCGTTGGCCACATTTGGATCGTCTGTCGGAAAGTCAATATCCATAAAGATGAACTCACCCCGATGTTCATCGGCAAAACGGACGATCTGTCCCAAAACATCGGTAAATGCATCATAATAATAGTCAGAATGATGCATCGTCAGTTGGTTCTTGTGCATTTTGACACGCATATCAAAATAGCGTACACCAACATTTAACTGGCTTGTATAACTAGCCAGTTGGGTTACGGCACCGACCCAATTGTTTTTGAACATTTCAAAAACATTGTCTGTGGGGTAACATGATGAATCATGACTTGCAGGAATATAGGAAGCCAGAATTTTTGTGTTCAGGTTTAGGTGAGACATCCAGTTTGCGCGGTCTAGAAACGTAGTACTCATGAAATGATTCTCCTTATATAGTGCGTTTGGCACTATTTGAATAATTAACTCCATTCTAGCAACTAAGGTAGCCTAGAAAGTCAAGACAGAATTTCGGGCAACTTTAAGGTAGTTTTATACCCGTTGGATTTTTTAACAATTCATCCCTCGGTGGTCGTCCTGCTCACCGGGGAGCCGGTAAGGTCAACCTCGGCTGGGGTGTACGATAGTCAAGTGACTGGTACAGTCGCTTCTCAATTATAAAAAGTGAAGTACGCGGCAATCCCCGACCGCGCCTGACGCAGTGTCTCATAATCGTGCAAATAGACCTCCTCGTATTTCAGCGAACGCCACAGCCGTTCGGTGAAAATGTTGTCCAGTGGCCAAAACGGCCGTTTGTTAAACTCATGCCCTCATCTAAAAACCAAACGTGACAGAAACGTAAATCCACTCACCCCAAAACCGCAACAAAAATGGCGTGGCGTTCGTGGTTCAGGGTCTCAAGAAGGGCAATGGCGAATCATAATGCCTATGATAAAAGGCTACCGTCGACACAGCGTCGACAAATGGTGGAGGTTATCTTCCTAAAATTCATACCCATTTGCTAACACGAATCCAACGCTAAGTTGGTAGAATGGGGATGTTGGCAAATAAGTTGTAGACCTCCAAGGTTGTCCAAACTTAGCTTGGTAAAACCTTGGAGGTCTTTTATGGCATGGTTGGGGTTGTCTGCGTTACAATCCTTCCCTTTGGATCGAGCTTTGTATGAATCGTAGGGCACTTGTTGATATACGGATTCTCCAGCGGGAGTATTTGTTGGCGATTAGCCGGGCGCTAACGGCCGAATTAGATCTGCGTGACGTGCTGCGGATTATTTTGCAGTCGGCGGTGGAGTTGGTGAAGGCGGATGCGGGGATGATTGTGCTGGCAGAGCCGGAGGAGGAGACGTTTCGGGTAACGGCCGTTTATGGCATCCCCACCCACGCCGTGCAGCATTTCGCCCCCCTGCTGCGCGTCCCCTATGTAGACGGGCAGGAACATTTGGCCGTGCCAGAGCTAACCCATCGCTTGCAGCAAATTGGCGGGCGCGTGGGGCTGGGGCTAAAGCAAATGCTGCGGATTCCCATGGTCAGCGGCGGGGAAGTGATTGGGCTGATTTATTTGTTCCAATCCGATACCTACTACATGATAGAAGACGCGCTGACGCTGCTGCGGAGCTTTGGCGACCAGGCGGCCATTGCCGTGCGGAACGCCCAGCTCTACCAGCAGGTGATTAAAGAGAAAAAGCGGCTGGACGCGATTTTGGAAAACAGTGCCGACGGGGTGATGATTTTAGATCCGTCGCTGCGGATTACAGGGTTTAACCAGGCGTTGAGCAACATGACGGGGTGGCCGGCCGCTGAGGCGATTGGCCGACCGCATGAAGAAGTGTTGCACTGGCTAACGTTGAAGACCGATACTGGCTTGGAACAGGCGTTGGAAAACGGCTGGCCGCTGCCGGGGGCGGCGCATTTGTATGTGGAGGGGGATGTGCGCTGCCACGGCAACCAGCATCAACTGCGTGACCGGGTGAGTTTGGGGATTACCTATGCGCCGCTGCTGAGTGAAAACGGCCGTTTAACCGACATCATCGCCAACGTGCGCGACCTCACCCGCTACCGTGAAGAAGAAGCCCTGCAAAAAACCTTTATCTCCGTCATCAGCCATGAGCTAAAGACCCCCGTTTCCATCATCAAAGGGTATGCCGGGACGCTGGCGCGGCAAGATGCCAACTGGTCTCCCGACGTGATCCGCGAATCGCTGGCGGTGATTGAGGAGGAGGCCGACAGCCTGACCGACCTCATTGACAACCTGCTGGAAGCATCCCGCTTGCAGGCGGGGACGTTTGCGCTGGAGATGAGTGATGAGGTGGCGCTGCCGCTGCTGGCGGAAAAAGTGGCGCGGAAGCTGGGGGGACAGTCGGAAAAGCACACCATTTCGGTGCAGTTTCCGGCCAATTACCCAACAATTATTGCCGATGAGCGTCGTCTGACGCAGGTGCTAAACAATTTGGTCAGCAACGCCATCAAATATTCGCCCGATGGCGGCCCGATTGTGATTTCGGGGGCGGTGCATCCTGAACACATTACGGTTTCGGTGCGTGATGCGGGCATTGGCATTCCGGCGCATGAGCAGGGGCGGATTTTTCAAAAGTTTTCGCGGCTGGATAATGCGCTTAGCCGCCGCACAGAGGGGACGGGGCTGGGTTTATTTTTGTCGAAAGCGATTGTGGAGGCGCACAACGGCCGTTTATGGTTCAACAACAATGCCAATGAGAGTGAGCCAGAGGCGGCCGGCGCGACCTTTACCTTTTCACTACCGGTTGATTTTAGTAATCAGTAACCAGTAACCAGTAATCGGTACTGATTACTGATAACCGATTACTGATTACTGGTCTAGGGAAATAGATGCAAACACAAATTCGTTGCCCGCAATGTGGCACACCGTTTATGGCTGAAATCCATCAGCTGATTGATTCCCAGCGACAGCCAGAGCTGAAGCAAATGTTGTTAAGCGGCCAGCTCAATGTCGCCGTCTGCCCCTCCTGCCAAGCCATGACCCAACTCGCGTCCCCGCTGGTGTTTCATGATGCTGAACACGAGATGTTTTTGATCCACATGCCGCAGGAGCTAAACCTGAACACCATGCAGCGCGAAGAAATGGTGGGGCGGCTGACGCGGGGGCTGATGGACAGCCTGCCGCCGGAACAGCGCCGCGCCTATCTGCTG
>JAGQGA010000053.1:8397-12291 GCA_020432595.1 Anaerolineales bacterium
CAAGGAGATGATTGAGCGGCAGAAGAAGCAGGCGGAACTGCTCAACACCATGATTAAAGCGGATGCCGACGTGGTGGATTTTTTGCTAAAGCAGCGGGAAAGGGAAATTGACGAGACGTTTTTTGCCATGCTGCGTCAATATATCCAAACGGCGCAGCAGATGAACGATGATCAGTCGTTGATTAAGATGGTGAATTTGCAGGCGAAGTTAATGACGGAAACGGCCGTTGGTCGTCGCCTTGAAAAGCAGCAGATTGCCATGCACCGCTTTAGCCAGGCCGCCAAAAAGCAGGGTGGCTTATCGTCGGCGCTACTGCTAGAACACGTGTTGAAAAATGCCGATGACGAGACGATTGTGCAAGGGCTGGTGATGGCTGGGCAGCAGGCGTTGAGCTATGAATTTTTTACGCTGCTGACGCAGGAGATTGAGAAGGAGGAAGGGGCAGGCAACATTGCCAAAGCGGCACAGCTACAACGGCTGCGTGGGGATTTGCTGAAGCTGTTTGAGGAGATGCGGGCGGCTTCGCAGCGGGTGGTGGAGCAGGCGGATCAGGTGTTGCAGCAGATGTTGCAGGCGGGGAGTTTGGAAACGGCCGTTAATCAATACGGCGACCAGATTGACGATGCCTTTATGTACGTCCTCTCCCGCCGCATGGCCGAGGCTGAACGCGACAATAACAACGAAATGTACCACCGCCTGAGCCAGATTCAGGCGTTTATTATGCGGCAGGTTGAAAACCAGGCCCCGCCGGAAATTCAACTGCTGACCCAACTGGTGCAAGCCGAGTCTGAAGACGAACAACAGCAGCTTTTGGATGAAAACAGCGATTTGCTGTCGGATGATCTGGTGCAGGTAGTCAATATGCTGCTGGATCAGGTGCGGGCGAACCCTGACCGCAGCGACGGCATGGCCGGCCGTTTGGAAGGGGTGCGGACGCTTATTCGGGCGCGGTTGGCGTAATAATGGGGCAACGTAGAGACGCAAAATTTTGCGTCTCTACAACATGTTAATGCGGATCGTTGTCTAGGCGGAAACCGTGGCCGCGCACGGTGACGATGTAGTTATAGTCATCCACTTCGGCCAGCCGGTCACGCAAACGGCGGATGAGGGCATCAATAGCTTGTTCCGACACGCCAATGCCCTCGGTGCCGGGCCAAACGGCTTCCACAATGGCATCGCGGCTGCAAACGGCTCCATTGGCATCGTGCAGCAGCTCTATCAGGCGAAATTGGGCCAGCGAAAGCGGCGGCAATAGTTCGTCGCCGCGTATGGTGACGGAGCGGTGCAAGGTGTTGATGACGAGATTGCCTTCGCGGGTGGGCGGTTCAAATGTGAGGGGTAGGGTGGCATCGGTGCCGATGAAGGCGAGTTTGACGCAGAGGGCAATTTGGATTTCGTCGCCATCTTTGAGAACGGCCGTTCCTGTAAACGCCCGCCCATTCAGGTGTGTGCCATTTTTGCTGCCGAGGTCGTGGAGAACAAAACGGCCGTTTTCCTTGATAATCTTCACATGATGACGTGATACTTGGCGTTCCGGCAAAATAATGTCGCAATCGTGTCCTCGGCCAATAATGAATTCCGCACGATTGATCGGCCAACTTTGCCCAATAAGTTCCCCTTCCCGCGCAATTAAAACTGGTTGATCATCCATTATTCCATATCCTTTAGTTGGTAAAGCCAATTTTGGCAAGTTGGATTATAATCGCCGTTAATGATGCTTGCACCTCATACGAGTGACACTATTTTACGCGAACGTTACCGAGTGACCAACATTGTTGGGCAGGGGGGCATGGGAAACGTTTACCGGGCGGAGGATTTGCGTCTGCCGGGGCGGCTGTGTGCCATCAAAGAGGTGCGCCCTGATGCCAGCCTTAGCCCCGAACTGCGTGCCCAAGCGCAAAGTCAGTTTTTGCAGGAAGCGAGCATTTTAGCGCAGCTTGACCACCCCAATTTGCCCAAAGTGTCTGACTTTTTCACCGACAACGGCTTTGATTACCTAGTGATGGATTATGTGCCGGGGCAGGATTTGAAGCAGATTTTGGATGAGCATTTGGCAAACGGCCGTTTGTTGGAGCAAGAACTCGTCCTCACCTGGGCCGACCAAATCATAGACGCGCTCAACTACCTCCACACGCAAAAACCCCCCGTTGTCCACCGCGACATCAAGCCGTCTAACATCAAGCTCACCCCTGATAACCGCATCAAGCTGGTGGATTTTGGGCTGGTGAAGGTGATGGCGCAGGACGATGTGCGGACGATTACCGTGGTGCAGGGGCGCGGCACCGCCCTCTACACGCCGCTGGAGCAATATGGCAGCGACGACGGCCACACCGATGCCCGTACCGATATTTATGCCCTGGGGGCAACTTTCTACCAGCTCTTGACCGGTGCGTCTCCCCCTGATGCCAAATCTCGCTTTCTCAACCCTAGCGTACTGCGTCCTCCCCGAATGCTCAACCCCGATATTCGCCCCAACGTGGCGGAAGCGGTGCTGTGGGCAATGGCAATGCACCCGGATGACCGTCCGACAACGATACGCGAACTGCATCAGGCACTGCGCGGGTCGCGGCGGCGGGTGGAAAAGCAGAACAAGCCGGTGTCGGAATTGGCAGTGGCATGGCAGAGGAATAAAACGGCCGTTTTTCTCGCCTTCACGCTCTTCATCATTGCCATCATCGTCACGCTCCTTTAGCCTATGCCTACTCCTGTTTGTCCCAAATGCCAGGCCACCAACCGCCAAATCAAAGCCGGCTACACCCCGGCCGGCAGCCAGCGGTACCGCTGTCACACCTGTGGCTGCCGCTATACGCCCAGCCCCAAAGAAAGCGGCTACGATGAAGAGGTGCGGCTACAGGCGTTGTCGCTATATTTTGAGGGGCTGAGCTTACGCGAAATCGGCCGTTTGCTCAACGTCAACCATCAAAGCGTCCACAACTGGATCCACGCTTATGCCAACCACCTACCCGCCGACTTGCCCCCCGAAATCCTGGATCTGGCGCAGCTTGACGGCCTCTTTCACCCTAAGTTACCACGCGGCCGGCGGGTTGCCAAACAATAGAGCCACGCATTTAGACACTTTGTTGACAACATGCCTCGTCAAAACTATATTTCCCCTAGCATTATTTTTTGAGAAAGAAACGGGAGAAAGCGCATGGCAAGTGTAACCTATCGCAACGTTATCAAACGATTTGGTGACGTTGAAGTCATTAAAGACCTCAACCTTGATATCAAAGACAAAGAATTTGTGGTTTTCGTAGGCCCCTCTGGCTGTGGTAAATCCACCAGCCTACGGATGTTGGCCGGGCTAGAAGAAATCACCGCCGGGGAAATCATGATTGGCGACCGGATTGTGAACGACATCCCCCCCAAGGATCGTGACATTGCGATGGTGTTCCAATCCTACGCCCTCTACCCCCACATGACCGTGTATGACAATATGGCGTTTGGGTTAAAGCTGCGGAAAACCCCCAAGACAGAAATTGACAGGCGAGTGAAAGAAGCCGCCCAAAGCTTGGGTCTACAAGAACTGCTGGATCGGAAACCAAAACAGCTTTCTGGTGGGCAGCGGCAGCGCGTAGCGGTTGGTCGCGCCATTGTGCGTGAACCCGCCGTGTTCCTGATGGACGAACCGCTGTCAAATCTGGATGCCAAGCTGCGTGTTTCTGCCCGTGCCGAAATTAGCCGCTTGCACAATCGGTTGGAAACCACCTTTATCTATGTTACCCACGACCAAGTAGAAGCGATGACGATGGGCGACCGCATTGCTGTGATGTATGACGGCATTTTGCAGCAGGTAGATTCGCCGCGCAATTTGTATGATTCTCCGGCCAACGTTTTTGTGGCTGGGTTCATTGGCACCCCCAGCATGAACTTCTTTGATGCCACGTTGGTAA
>JAGQGA010000053.1:12389-15135 GCA_020432595.1 Anaerolineales bacterium
AGCGAAGAGGGCAAGCTCATTGTGGACACGGGTGATTTTCGTGTGGCAGTACCCGATGACCGCAAGAAAGCCTACAGCAGCTATGTGGGCAAACAGGTCACGTTTGGCATTCGCCCTGAACACATTCACGCCACTGAGTTTGCTCCTCCCGGTATTGTGCCATCGCCCATCAAGGGTACGGCCGAGGTTGTGGAATTGCTGGGTCATGAACTTCATGTGTATCTGCGCACCGGCAAACACGTGCCGATTGCCACCATTGACACCCGCAAGCGGCTTTCAGTGGGCAACGAGATCGATTTGGTGGTGGACATGGCAAACATGCACATTTTTGACAAGAATACGGAGTTGGCAATCCGCTAATTACGGTAATCAGTAATCGGTGATCAGTAACCAGTAACATCGAGTACTGATTACCGATTACCGATTACTGGCTAACAATGCCAATTACACCCGATTATCAGCCCGGCGAAGCCTTTATGGTGCAGTTTGTCTGGAAGCTGCCGGCCGAAGGGTTTGTGCGGGCGCGGTTTGAGGCAGAGGTTTTGTCAATTGATGACAAGGCGCTGCGCTATTTTGTGTGGCTGCGGAAGTTTGCCGGGGGGTGGGAGGAGTCGCCAACAGGTAAGCCCTTGCCGCGAGAGCAAGCTTCCTGGGCGTATTGGCAGCGGGTGGAGCAGATTGAGGGGAGTCGGGTGAATTTAGCATTTGAGGCGGCTGATGGCCGGCCGCTGCGTTTGCGTTTAGAAACGCTGACCGGTGAGCATCCTTTCTTCAGCAAATACCGGGAAAACTAGCATGAACCCATGACCAACCAAACCCAAACCTTCCACATTACTGGAATGGATTGCGCGAGCTGCGCCAAAAGTTTAGAAACGGCCGTTTCCAAACTCCCCACCGTCACCCACTGCACCGTCAACTTCACCAGCGAAACCATGCGCGTAGACGGCACCGCCGCCGCCAGCGACATTGTGCAGCGCGTGCGCGACATTGGCTATGATGTGGCGGAGCCACAAGCCAACACAACCACCCCCTCTGACCCAACCAACTTCTTCGCCTTCATGTGGCAGCGTGCCGACACCCGGCTGGCGCTGCTGGGAGCGGTGCTGGTGCTGCCAGGGCTTATTTTCGAGGAACTTTTGCCCGGTCTGGGGATCAGCCATCCTCTCTTTGATGCCGCCGCCGTGGTCGCCATGCTGGTGGCCGGTGCCCCCATTGCTCGCAGCGGCTGGCGGTCGCTCACCATCAACCGCGACCTCAACATCAACGTCCTCATGACGATTGCCGCCGTGGGTGCCGTCGCTATTGGTGCCTACACCGAGGCCGGGCTGGTGATGGTGCTGTTTGCCATTGGTGAGGCGTTGGAGGGGTATACGGCCGGCCGCGCCAGGGCAGCCATTCGGGGATTAACGGCCGTTTCTCCCCAAACCGCCACCGTCCTCCGCCCCTGCCTAGATTGCCAAAGCCACCTCGGTCAAGACAATTACACGGGCGGCCCCTGCCCCTTCTGCGGCATCGAAGAACACACGGTTGGCGTTGACGACCTGGTTGTAGGCGATCTCATTGTGGTCAAGCCCGGTGAGCGCATTCCCATGGACGGCCGCATTGCCAGCGGCCATACCAGCGTCAACCAGGCCCCCATCACCGGCGAAAGCCGCCTGGTGGAAAAAGCGGTGGGCGACCCCGTTTTTGCCAGCAGCGTCAATGGCGAAGGCGCGGTTGAAGTCGAAGTCACCCGCCTCGCCGCTGACAACACCATCAGCCGCCTCATCCAAATGGTGGCCGAGGCACAGGAGCGACAAGCTCCGGCGCAGCGCTTTGTAGACCGCTTTGCCCGCCTCTACACGCCACTGGTCGTCGTCATCGCCGTGTTGGTCGCCGCCGTGCCGCCGCTGCTGTTCGGCCAGCCGTTTTGGGATGCCGCCAACCCCACACAAGGGTGGCTCTATCGCGCCCTGGCTCTGCTAGTCGTTGCCTGCCCCTGCGCCCTGGTCATTTCCACTCCCGTTGCCCTCATCAGCGCCATCAGCAACGGGGCGCGGCACGGGGTTTTGTTCAAGGGCGGCGCGTTTGTAGAGGCGTTGAGCCAGGTTAAAGCAATTGCCTTTGACAAAACAGGCACGCTCACCCACGGCCAACCGTCGGTGGTGGCGTTTCAGTCTGCCACATGCCACGAAACCTTGCGCGATTGTGCCGTGTGTGACGATTTGCTGGCACTGGCGGGGGCCGTGGAGCAGCGCAGCGAACACCCGCTGGCAAATGCGGTGGTGGGCGCGGCGCAGGAGCGCGGGGTGCAGGGGCGGTATCCAGTAGCAACGGCCGTTACTGCCCTCACCGGGCGCGGCGTAGCCGGTGAGGTCAACGGGCGGCGGGTGTTTATTGGCAGCCACAGCTATTTTGATGCCCACATCCCTCACGCCGACCATTGTGCTACCATCGCGCAACAAGCGGCGCAGGGGTACACAACGATGTTGATTAGCCGTGATGAAGCGTATGCGGGATACATTGCGGTGGCGGATACGGTGCGGGAGAGTAGCAAAACGGCCGTTTCTGCCCTGCAACAGCTTGGCTTAGAAAAGCTGGTGATGCTGACGGGTGACAATGCGGCCACGGCGCAGACCATTGCCAGCGCGGTGGGGATTAACGAGGTGCGGGCGAACTGTTTGCCGGAGGAGAAGGTAACGGCCGTTCGTGACCTGCGCGACCAGTTTGGCAGCGTGGCAATGGTCGGCGACGGCATCAACGACAC
>JAGQGA010000540.1 GCA_020432595.1 Anaerolineales bacterium
CCGCTGGCGGCAGCCGCCAATCGGCAGACCTGTATCCTGGCGAGTACGAAGTGATTCAGGGCGTGCCGCAGGGCTGGCTGGTGGATGTAAGCTGCACGGGTGGTTCGGTAGACATCGTGGACACAACCGCGAGCATCCACTTGGCTGCCAACGAAGACATTGTTTGTACCTTTGACAACAGCTATGTTGGTGGCTCTATCTCTTTCACGAATGTCGCTGTCCCGGCTGATGGCACCGAATTTGTCTACTTTGGCAACTTAGGGTTCCACACCTTCACCTCTGGGCAAGGACACACCGCAGAAAACCTGTATCCTGGCGACTACGAAATCATTCAGAACGTCGTGCCAGACTGGGCATTGGAAGTCGTTTGCACCGGCGGGGATGTCACCGTAACGGGCGGCACTGCCACCGTACACCTGGGTGCCAACGAAAACGTAAGCTGCGACTTTGTGAACACCAGCACCATTGTCCAGACCGGGTCTGTGACGATTGTGACCGATTTGATGGGGCCTGGCAGCAGCCTGACGGCGAACTACAGTGGCGATTTGGGCACCTTCTCGCAAGGTCGGGATGATAGCCAAGTTGTCGAAAACCTGGTCTCTGGTGACTATCAGGTTGTGCAGGCACCGTTGAGCGGTTGGGTATTGAGCGTCAATTGTGTTGGCGGCAGCGCGACAGCCAGCAGCCAAGGTGTGACTATCCACCTGAATGCAGGCGAAGACATTGTGTGTACTTTTGTCAATCGCAACAAGTCAGTGTTGTTCTATGACGACTTTGAAAGCAACCGGGGTTGGGCAGCCAATGCGGCTGGCACAGATACCGCCACCGGTGGGCAGTGGGAATGGGGTACACCCGAAACAACCAAGTATGGTGAGAAGTCATTCCAAACGAGCCGGACGACAAGCGGTAGCCGCAACTTGGTAACAGGTGCCGCAGCGGGAAGCAATGTGGACAGCAACGATGTAGACGGTGGGGTAACCTCCATTCGCTCGGTCAGCATTGAGGTCCCAGCACTGAAAGAAGACATGGTGTTGACGCTCAAGTATTACTTTGCCCATCTATCTAATGCCACCAACGCTGATTACTTCCGGGTCTCAATTGTGGGGGAGACGATGACGAAGGTGGTTTTGGAAGAGCGTGGGAATAGTGACAAAGTCTTTAGCGAGTGGGAGAAGTTGGAGACCAAGGTCAATGCCTTTGGTGGACAGACCATCTACATTCTGATTGAGACGGCTGACAATGGGTCAAACAGTTCGATTGAAGCGGCGGTTGATGATGTGATGATTAAGCTGCCGTAAGCGACTGACTTAACAAAAAGGGGAGCCAAATGAGAAACGGCCGTTTTGCCTGGGGAGCGCAAAACGGCCGTTTTTGTTGCCAATTTATCCCTTTGATCTGTAATGCGACTTTTAACACTCGCATGATTGAATATAGTAGTACCTAGGTACTTAATTGAAGCTAGGTTGTAGAAGTTCACCAAACAAAAAAATTTGTAATTTAATCGTTAAGATGACGAACCAAGAATGGCCTACAGTCATTCAGGCCTGCTAATAAGCGGTGAGCAGAGTTTTGAGCTGACAAGAGGAATAGATGATGTCTGAAGCAAAAGCATTTAGTGCACTACAGTTAGGAATAGCGGCAGCCAAAGAAGGCAACCATGATTTAGCGCGTCGCTTGCTGCTAGAGGCTACCAAGTTTGATGAGAATAACCGGGAAAGCTGGTTGTGGCTGGCTACTGTTGCTCGTTCGGAAGCGGAACGGGAGACGTTTTTAAAGTATGCAGCTAATGCTCAAACGCGGGAAGTCGTCAAGGTACCAGAGAAGAATGGTCATGCACATGCCAACGGCCATGCCGAAGGTAATGTGCATCAGCATGGTGTGATGACGGCGGTGGTGACTCCGGCAGCTGTTGAAACAAAAACGGCCGTTTCTCCCGCTGTTGAAACCGTGTCTGCTCCCGCCAGAACCGAAGCCCCCGCCCATGTTGCCTGGCGCTGCCCCATTTGCGCTGCCCCTGCTGGCGAACCGATGCAGCAGTGTCCCTCTTGTCACGCCATTGTCACCCTAACCAAGGTAGACGACATCTTGCAGAATGAAGAGGTAGATCAGGCCAAGATTCAGGCTGCCATTGAACGGTACCGTTTGGAATTAAGCCAAAGCGGTGACGTGCGGCTGCACTATAAATTGGCGCTGGCTCATTTAAACCTCAAAGAGATTGTGCAGAGCATTATTCATCTTAACGAAGCGATTCGCCTTCAGCCAAACAAGCCAGTCTTGCGTAAGCTGGTTGACTTGCTGAGACAAAAACAAATTTCGCAAAATGCCAACCGCGTCACGGTGCCGCCGCAGCCCAAAGTGGAGAGCAAGCAGGGCATTGTGCTGGTGGTTGATGATAGTCCCACGATTCGTAAAGCCGTAAGCATTATCCTGGAAAAAGAGGGTTATGAGGTGGTAACGGCCGCCGATGGGGTGCAGGCGTTGAGCAAGCTCAACAGCCCCACCTCGGAATTGGTTGGTCAGATGCCGGATCTAATTTTGTTAGATATTACGATGCCTCATATGGATGGGTACCAGGTATGCAAGATCATTAAGGGGAATAATGAGACGAAAGGCGTGCCGGTTGTGATGCTGTCTGGTAAGGACGGCTTTTTCAACAAGGTGCGTGGTCGCATGGTTGGGTCAACCGAGTACATTACCAAACCGTGTAATCCCCAAACGTTGATTAACGCTGTGAAAAAGCATTCTAAGAAACAGCTTGCATAATCTGTTGTCTTAACTTTTAGGAAGATACAGGTAAAACCCATGAAAAATAAGTCAATTCTTGTTGTGGAAGATAGCCCCACCCATCGTGCTTTGATAGCGGGGCCGCTAACGCGGTTGGGATATCGCGTTAGTACGGCGGAAAATGGCGAGGATGCCATTGTCAAGGCAGCGCGTGAGATGCCTGATTTGATCGTGCTGGATGTGATTTTGCCCAAGAAAAACGGCTATCAAGTTTGCCGTCACCTGAAAATGTCGCCAGCAACAAAGGACATTAAGATTTTGATGCTGACGAGTAAGGACCAAAGCAGTGACCGTTTTTGGGGGCTGCGCCAGGGTGCTGATGATTATATGACGAAGCCGTTTAAAGAGGCGGAGTTGGTTGCAGCTGTTGACCGTTTGCTTTGATGGTGAAGGATAGGTGACCGTGAGTAAAAAAGCGAATGCACCCAAATCAAAGCCGGATTTGGGCCAAGGAATTGAAAAGCCATTGGCTGACCTGGAAGATGCGTTGCTGCATGGGAAGCCGGTGGAAACTGAGCAAGCACAGCCGGAAATGGCGCAGCAGGCGTTGGATATGCTGGCTAATCTTGAAGGTGATTTGCTAGAAACGGGGTCACTGACCGATGGGGAGCTTGGGGATGACGCGGCACTGTGGGATTCTTTGGCAGAACTGGAAGTTGACCTGCTGTATGATGAGGAGCTTGAGGTTGCTGCGGTTCCGGCTGAGGTTGTTGAAGAGGTTGTTGAACCAGTTGTGGTTGAAACGGCCGTTTCTGTGCCCACCCCCGCTGAATCAGACCTCCCCCTGGCCGATGAATTAACCGAGCTAGACGCTGACCTGCTGGCAGCGGCCGAATCTTCCCTTGAATCCGTGCAGGAGCTTGAGGAAGAGATTTTGTATGAGCCAGAAACGGCCGTTGTTGTTGAAGCCCAGGCACTGTTGGAAACCGAACAAGAGCTGCTGGAAGCCGAGCCGGAAGAAGACACGCTTGCCATTGCCGACCAGGCTGAACTGGATGAAGTACTGGCGTTTGAGGACGGCCTGAGCGAACTGGAAGACAGTATTGCTGCCGTGGTGGAACATGCTTTTGCAACGGAACTGGAAACGGCCGTTGACGAAGAAATTGAGGCCGACGAAGCCGAAGACGACCTTGCCATTGAAGTAGATGAATGGGGCGCTTTGGCCGACATGGAAGCCGAACTGCTCACAGAGCCAGCAAGCGAGCCGGAGCCAAAAGAAGCGGAAGCAGACGAACTGGATGACCT
>JAGQGA010000541.1 GCA_020432595.1 Anaerolineales bacterium
TGATGTGCATCGCCACATGGTGAGCCTGGTGGTGGGGTATGGTGAGGCTGGGGAGCGGATGCTGGCGTTTCAGCATTCGCTGCCGGTGGGGGTGGGGTTGGTCGGAACGGCCGTTTCTCGCGGACAATCCATGCTGCGGTCTGATGTCACCAATGATCCTGACTGGCGGCCAAACCCGGTGCTGCCGCTGACCAAGGGGGAGTTGGCCGTGCCCATTAAGCTGCGCGATGAGGTGCTGGGGGTGCTGGATGTGCAGAGTGATGTCGCGGGGGCACTGAACGACAACGACAAGATTTTGCTGGAAGGGCTGTGTGGGCAAATTGCCGTTGCCATTGAGTCGGCACGGCTGGGACAAGAGATGGAGGTGCAGTTGCGGGAAACGGCCGTTTTGCAGCGGCAAAGAGTGCAAGAAGGCTGGGCACGTTGGCAGCCATCAGAAACCGGTGCCCGTGGGTTTGTCTTTGATACCATTGAAAACCAGATTCGGCCGGCAAGGGGCAACGGCTGGTCAGATGACATGGGTAATCTAGCACCCCAATCGGTTAATAAACCGTTGGCTATTCGCGGCACGGCTATCGGCCGGCTAACCATTGACCATGACCCCGGCAACCCGCTTACCCCCGAAGAAGAAGCCTTTCTTGAAAGCATTTCGGAGCAGGTTGCCGAGGCACTAGAGTCGGCGCGGCTGTTTGAACAAACACAAAGTGCCCTGGCCGTGCAGGAACGGTTGGCTCAAGAGCTTCGCACCGTGTCCGAAGTAAGCACCGTGGCGGCAACCATTCGTGAATCCTACAGCCTGCTGCAATCTGTGGTTGATTTGACCAAGGTCAGCTTTGACCTCTATCACGTCCACATTTTCCTATTGAGCGAAGATGAGCAATATTTGCTGCTGGCCGCCGGAGCAGATGATGTAGGGCGGCTGATGCGCGAAGAAGACAGTCGCGTAAGCATATCTAGCCGCTCCATTATTGCCAAAGCAGCCCGCACCCGTGAACCTGTCATTGTGGCCGATGCTGCCACCGACGAAGATTTTTTGCTGGAACCCCTGCTGCCAGAGACACGTTCTGAACTGGCTGTACCCATGATTGTCGGCACTAAGCTGCTGGGGGTGCTGGATGTACAATCCGACCAACCGCACCGTTTTACCGATGAGGATGTGTTGATTAACCGCACGCTGGCCTCACAGGTGGCGGTAGCGCTGCAAAATGCGTATTTGTACGACGAACAGGTGCAGGCTGCCGAGCGCCTGCGCGAAGTTGACCGCCTGAAAACAGAATTTTTAGCCAGCATGAGCCATGAGCTGCGAACCCCTCTAAATTCCATCATCGGTTTTGCCGATGTGCTGCTGGAAGGGGTGGACGGTGAACTCAATCAACTGATGCAGGAGGATGTCAAGCTTATTCGAGACAGCGGTGAGCATTTGCGGACGCTTATTGACGACATTTTGGATATGTCGAAAATTGAAGCGGGTAAGATGGAGCTGCGTTATGAGCGCATTGATATGTACCAGATGGCACATGACATCATCTCCACGGCGACGCCGTTAGCCAAGGAGAAGGGGCTGCGGCTTAATTTATTTATCCACGACGATGACATTGTGGTGGAGGCAGATCGGACGCGGCTGCGGCAGATTTTGTGGAATATTGTGGGCAATGGCATCAAATTTACCAAGCAGGGTCAGGTGACGCTGACTATTGAAAAACAGAACGGCAATTTGCTGGTGGCGGTGACCGATACCGGCATTGGCATTCGCCCGGAAGATATAGGCATTGTGTTTGAGCAGTTCCGGCAGGTGGATGGTAAGCTAAACCGTGAGGCAGGTGGCACAGGCTTAGGTATGCCCATTAGCAAAAATTTGGTTGAACTGCACGGTGGTCGTATTTGGTTGGAAAGTCGTTTGGGCGAAGGCAGTAAATTTTACTTTACCGTTCCGTTGCAGCGGCAAGATGTAAAAAAGCCGTAGATAAAGAAGGGTAGAGGTTACAAATTCGGCGTGAAATTGTTAGAATAGGCGGGAAAATTCACGTTGAAGGCAAAAAAAGGTCGTATGGGACGTAAAAAGATTTTGTGCATTGAAGACAATAAAACAAACATGCTGCTGGTGTCACGCATTGTGGGTGCCGAGGGGCATGAGTTGTTGCAGGCAGAGGATGGCAATATTGCCCTCCGGCTGCTTCAGGATGAGCAAGTACAGCCAGATGTGATTTTGCTCGACATTAATATCCCCGGTATCAATGGGCTGGATTTGGCAAAGCTAATTAAGGCTGATGAACGGCTGGCACCGATTCCCCTGCTGGCGACGACGGCTAATGTGCTGATTGGCGACCGGGAGCGGTGTATTGCGGCTGGTTGTGATGATTATTTGCCCAAGCCGCTGGATATTCGCAAGCTGCGCCAGATGCTGCGGGAATATTTGCAGAATGGGCTGGCTGAAAAAGAAGGATAGGACGCAGACGAACACGGACAAACGCGGAGAAGGTAACTGATGATCGTTAACTGGTAACTGATGGCGCTTGCATTGGCTGACCAATTAGTACAATTGGTTGGCCTTGTGCCTGGGTGAGGATGATCATGCGGTGGTGGGGGCCGCGCAGCCGAAGCTGTTTTTTTAGTGTGTCTGGTTCAAGGGGCGAGCCGCGTTTTTTGATGGTGACATTGCCAATTTGGTGCTGCCGCAGGTAGTGACGAAGCTGTTTTAGCTGAAAGGGGAAGGTGGCTTCGATGGTGTAGCAGCGGGCAAAGGGGGTGGGCTGGGGGGAAACGGCCGTTAAATAAGCAATCTCCGCATCAATCATGGTAGCCCCTAACTGCGCCGCCAGCTCTTGCACCAGGTGGGCGCGAATGACGGCTGGGTCGGGTTCATACAGCACCCCCTGCGGCGGCGTGATGGCGATGTCAAGTAGGGTGGGGCTGTTTGTTAGTGTGTCGCCGCTGGGGAGCAGGGTGGCGCGACGCTGAACGGCCGTTCGCAGCCCCCCAAACCACAGCACCGCTTCTTTTAATTCCCCATTGACCGAAATAAATTCCACTTCGGCATCGGCCGGTAGTTCGTCGTAATGGACACCGGGGCTGATTTTAACGGCCGTTGCCGCCACCTTCTGCCGCCACACATCCACCAAACTCAGCGGCGGCATATAGTCGTGGACGGAGTAAATGCGCCGTCCCGTTTCATCCCGCCGCGCTGGGTCGAAGAACAGTGCATCGGCGGCCAGCGGCGGCAGCGTAGTTAGGTCGGCACACAGCGGCCAAAGCTGGCCGCCGTAAACCGCCACATTCTGCCGCGCCATCGCCAGCCGCACCTCGTCTTGCTCCACGCCAATGACCGGGGCGATTTGCCCCAGCGCCAGCGCATCGCCGCCAATGCCACAGCCGAGGTCGGCGAGGGTGCGGGGGACAAGCTGGGCAAAGCGTTGGGCGCGGTAGGCGGCAATTTCTTCGCCTGATGCCTGCTCTAACGCTTCGCGTAGGAAATACATTTCGCGGGCGCGGCTGAATTTAACGGCCGCTTTTTGCCGAAGCAGCACCGTTTCCAGCACGGCGTGGGCGCGGTTGGGTGGCAACTGTTGCCGCAACTGCTGGGCAATTTGCAGGTGGTTGTGCGGGGTAATTGGCTCATCAAGCTGCTGGAGCCACGTTTGCCCGGCGGGGGAGAGGAGAAATTGGAGGTCGGAGGGGTGCATGGGGGATGGAAGCGTTACGCAGAGAACCACGGAGAAGACACAGAGAACCACAGAGTTTTCTCAATTTCTCTGTGGTTCTCTGTGATACCTCTGCGAAACTCTGTGAAATTCTTCATCATGGCGCAATGGGTTCCAGCGGTAGCCATTCGGGGAAGTAGTCGTCTTCTTCGGGTGGTTCGGGCGGTGGGGAAACGGCCGTTTGCCGGCCACAATACGCTTGGTAAGGGCAGTGCTGGCAAAGCGCAAGGTCATCGGTGAGCGGCCAGTCGCTGGCGGCATCCATTTGGGTGGCGATGGCTTGCAGGTCGGCCCAGTTTTGCGCGTGCTGGGCGGTGCTGT
>JAGQGA010000542.1 GCA_020432595.1 Anaerolineales bacterium
ATGACATACGGATGTTTTTCCTGCATACTCCAGAAGCCTCTTCGTTTATATGGAATGCAGACAAAACGGGTGGTGAGTTACAGCAGTTTAGACGCGCTTGAGCGTACAAGTGGGGCTAAGTAGCCGGTATGCACATTTCATCTTTTTGTGGCCATGTCCTTGTCTTAACAGCGAGACAAATGGGTGTTTGCCACCAACAATGGTTTCAGGGATTCAAAAATACCGAGCGTATAGGGTTGGTGCGCCAAATAGGTATGATAGTGCAGCGTTTTTGTGAGGCATAGCTTGTGAGTGATGAAGAGGTGGGTAATCTTGGCTTTGTTTATCGGGTGGCGAAGAATGGAGCCGTGGTGATTAGCCACCATGACAAAGTGGCAGCAACGTTGCGGGGTGCAAAAGGGGCTGCTTTTTTGACGATGATGGAGAGGTCAACCTTTTTTGAGCAGCAGCAAGCGATGGCGCGGATAACGGGTAATTACAAGCGGGGTAATGAGAAGGTGGCAAAGAATCATCCGCGAAATAAATAGCTACCCGTTGGTGTATGGGTGGGGTTGTATGGATGGGTTTTTCTTTGGGAGGTAAATAGCTGATGGTTTCAGCAGTAGAAGCTTTGGGACGATTGCGGGAGGGAAACGGCCGTTTTGTCTCCGGTGTGCGTAGTTTGGAAACATTGATGAGCCAAACGCGACGGGGTGATTTGGTGGGTGGGCAAGCTCCGTTTGCTGTTATTCTTGGCTGCTCTGATTCGCGGGTGCCGGTGGAGATGATTTTTGACCAGGGGCTGGGCGATTTGTTTGTCATTCGTGTGGCAGGCAACATTGTCGCGCCGTCCCAGGTGGGCAGCGTGGAGTTTGCCGCCGCCCAGTTTGGCACGCGGCTGGTGGTGGTGTTGGGCCACACCAGCTGCGGCGCGGTGCAGGCCACGCTGGCGGAACTCCAGCGCAGCAGCGAAACTCAGTCACCCCATTTGCGCTCCATTGTGGATCGGATTCGGCCGGCGGTGGCGGGATTGCTGGAAACAGAACTACGCCACGACCCCCATGCGTTAGCCCACCACGCCGTCCGCGCTAATGTGCGGATGTCGGCCAACTATTTGCGCCACGGCTCACAAATTTTGGAGCAGTTGGCCGAGCAGGATGGGCTGCTAGTGGTCGGGGCGGAATATTCGCTGGAAACGGGGGTCGTGGAATTTTTTGACGGCGTATGACGGACGACCGACGATGGATTATAACGGTTGTTTCTGTGGTTGGCTGTTTGTTTGCTATGGAGAGAGGTATGAGCAAAGGGCGGTTAGAGGCATTTAGCGATGGGGTGATGGCAATTATCATTACCATCATGGTGTTGGAGTTGGCTGTGCCGGAGGGAGACGATTTGGCGGCGTTGCGAGGGGTGCTGCCGACGCTTGTGGGGTACACCTTGAGCTTTATCTTTTTGGGCATTTATTGGAATAACCACCATCATTTGCTGCAAACGGCGCGGCAAGTAACCGGGCGGGTGCTGTGGGCGAATTTGCACCTGCTGTTTTGGCTGTCGCTCATCCCGTTTGCCACGGCGTGGATGGGGGAAACGAGTTTTGCAGCGTTGCCAACGGCCGTTTATGGCCTCTTCCTCTTTTTCTCCGCCATTGCTTATACCCTCCTTACTCGCGCTCTGATTGCCGTGCATGGGGCTGATTCGGTGCTGGCAAAGGCGGTTAACCGGGATGTCAAAGGGAAGCTGTCGCTTGTTCTTTATCTCATTGCTGTCCCCCTCGCATTTGTGAGTTCCTGGCTGGCGGGTGGGCTGTATGTGCTGGTGGCGGTGATGTGGCTCATTCCCGACCCACGCATTGAGCGCACGCTGGCTGAATAGGAGGTTTTATGGCAGAGGCGTCTAGCCGAATGCTGCTGCTTGTCCGGCATGGGCAGTACCGCTCAACGGCCGTTCCTGGCAGCGAACCCGATGGCCCATTAACCGACATTGGCCGCGAGCAAGCTCGGCTGACGGCCGAACGGCTGCGTGGCTACCCCGTGCAAACCATTTACCACAGCACCCTGCAACGCGCCACCGAAACGGCGCACATTTTGGCAGCCGCTTTGCCCAACGCCACGCTCAAGCCCTCGCCGCTGCTGCGCGAGTGCATTCCCTGCGTGCCGCCCGGTGCCGAAAAATTTTTCGCTCACATTCCCGCCGACTTCATTGCCCAGGGGGAAGCACAGGCGCGGGCAGCATTTGCGGCGTTTGTGGCTCCGCTGGGGCAGGGGGGAGAAACGGCCGTTTGTGACCTCATCGTCTCCCACGGCAACCTCCTCAGCTACTTTGCCAGCCAGGTTGTCAACGCCCCGCCGGATGCCTGGCTCAACTTTGATATCCAGCAGTGTGGTATCATTGAAGTAGCTGTAGGGTTTGATAGCTGGCTCAAGCTGGTGCGCCACAACGACACCGGCCACTTGCCGCCTGAACTGCGGCTGTTTGTTTGATTGCGAGACCCAGCAGGTCTGAAAACGTATGAAGATTGCGATTATCACCGATGTACACGCCAATTTGCCTGCGCTGGAAGCAGCGTTGGCGGCGATTGCGCGGGAAGGGTGTGACCAGATTGTTCATTTGGGCGATGTGATTGGCATTGGGCCGTATCCTTCGGAATGTCTGGAGTTGATGCTTAATGTGACCCAGATGGAGTTTGTGATGGGCAACCACGACGAGTGGTTTGCCAACGGACTGCCGCGCCCACAGCCGGAGTGGATGAGCGATGGCGAAGTGGCGCACCAGCGGTGGACGCATGAGCAGCTTGATTCGGCGCTGCGGGTGGTGGTGGGGCAGTGGCCGACTGTGTGGCGGCAGCAGATGGGGGAAACGGCCGTTCTTTTCACCCACTATGCCCTACACCCCACCCAACGCGGCTTTGCGCCGGTGGTGAAACCAGCAACGGCCGTTTATCTGCACCAACTCTTTGCCAAACTGCCGGGCGAACTTGTCTTCTACGGTCACGACCACGCCGCCGCCGACCTCAGCAGCGAGGGGCGGCGGTTTATCAACCCAGGGCCGCTGGGTGTCGGGCGCGAGGCGGTGGCACGGTTCACAACGGCCGTTTTTACCCCCCATCAGCCCGTCGCTATCACCCACCATGCCGTCGCCTACGATGACCGCGAGCTGTACCATACCTTTGAAAAGCGGCAGGTGCCAGAGCGCAACTTTTTGTACCGCGTCTTCTATGGCGGTCGCTTTGGGCGACGATGAGTGCCGCACCGATGAGCCGCCGTTTACTCTGGGGGGTGGCGCTGCTGGCGACGCTGCTGCTGGGCAGCGTTGCCGCCATTGCCGCCTTTTTTATCATTAACCAAAGCGGCAGCAATTTACTGGCCGCACCCGTGCGCTGGCAACGGCCGTTTCCCCCCACCGTCATTCACCCCAACTGGACCAGCTTTACCAACGCCAACCAGGTTAACGATGTCGCCGTGCGCGACAACGTGCTGTTTGCCGCCACCGACGGCGGGCTGGTGGCGTGGGAGCTAGGCGGCGGGGAGGTGGTGAAATATCTGACCGAACATGGGCTGGCTGCCAACCGCGTCCGCGCCCTCGCCGTTGCCCCCGATGGCGTGTTGTGGCTGGCGACGGCCAACGGGTTGAGCCGTTTTGACGGCGCAAGCTGGCAAAGCTTCCGCACCGAGGACGGGCTGGCCGATAACGACGTGCTGGATGTGGCGGTGAGCCAGGAGGGGAACGTGTGGGCGGGAACGGCCAATGGATTGAGCCGCTTTAACGGCCGTTCCTGGCGCACCTTTCGCGCCGGGCAACTGCTGACCAATCTACCCAGCAGCCGGGTGCAAACGGTGGCAATTGGCGGTAACGGCCGTTTGTGGGTGGGGACGGATGAGGGGGTGGCGGTGTTTAACGGCCGTTTTTGGCAAAACCACAGCGATGGCCTCAGCAGTCGCAGCGTGCTGCGGTTGGTTGTGGCGGATGACGGCACCGTGTGGGCCGGCACCGCCGCCGGACTCAACCGGTTTGACGGCCAAGCGTG
>JAGQGA010000543.1 GCA_020432595.1 Anaerolineales bacterium
CAACAGATCGGGCAATGCCACATCGGGGTTATGCTGGCGCAGCAGCAGTTGGATGGCTTGCTCCATTTCCCGGTAGTGCCCTTCGCCGCGCCGCGTCAGCCGAATGTAGCCATCGCTGTCAATCAAATATTTGGTCGGCCACGCTTTATTGGCAAATTGGTTCCACAGGTGGTATTGGTTATCGAGCAAAATAGGGTAGGGTAGTTGGTGTTGGGAAACGGCCGTTTCTACCTGGCGAGGCAGGTGGGCAAACTTAAATTCGGGGGCGTGAACCCCAATGATGGTCAGCCCTTTGTTGGCGTAACGCTGGTGCCAACGGGTGAGGTAGGGGAAGGTGCGAATGCAGTTGATGCAACTGTAGTCCCAGAAATCAATTAGAACGACCTGGCCGCGCAGCGTTTCGCGGGTAAACGGCCGTTCTGTGTTTAGCCATTCCCCAGCACCCAACTGGGGCATCCGCACCACACGGGGGTCAAATTGCACCGTTGTCATGGCTACATTTTAGCAGTTCTGGGTGCAGAAGTTCAACATCTGGTGCTTAAGGATGGATGATTACGGTGTCGAGGCCAAGAACGGCCGTTCCGTCAGCCAACAGCCCTTTTAGAATCGCTACATTATCGGCCGTTTGCAGCCCCGTTTTGTTGATTTGTACCAACAGCACCAAATCTCTCAACCCATCCCCATTCACATCAAAACGCAGCATCCGCCGGACTGAGCGTTCATCACCTGTCCTCCCAAATGTCAAGCTCTTCCGCTGTAGCGAATCGGCCGCAAGCCGTTCGCTGGAAAGAACAGCAACCGTCGCCCAGCGCATTTGCCTCAGTGAAAGCTCATTGGGGTTGGCATGTGGTTGCAGGTCAATCGCCACAATTTTTTCTGCGTCAGCGGGAACAATAAACACATCGAGCGTAGGCAGATTCCCGGCGACAGCCTCATCAATGGGTGTGCCAAGCAGCGAAACATTGCCGCGCAATTGTATCTTTTTGCCAACTGCCAGCAGTGCATCGTGTGCCATATCTGGGCTGTTAAGCGGATGCACCCATTCAAACACCACGCTTGTGCCATCATTAACCACGGCTCCCGCGCCATCATTGGTGCCGCCATCTTCCACGTCGGGCAACTGCAATTCACACTGTTCACCGTCGCAAAATGCCCCATAGCTGTCTACAAAGCGGGTGACAAACTGGGCACTGGAAGCCGAGAATGTGCGGCTCAGCCGCAGCGCGTCGTCGCCATCATCTAGGTTAGCGTTGTTATTGTGGTCTAAATACAGAGTGGCAATCTCGGAAAAATTGACATCACCTCGTTCCACAACCAGTGCCACATAGAGATTGCTTTCATCGTTCATGGAATAGAGTGTTGCGGGAACCATCTCGCCCGTGTCAGTTGCCAGCAAAAAGAAGCTGGTGCTGGCTGCTTCATCCCATTCACCCTGTTCCACAATGCCATCAATGGTTGCTGTGCCAATGCCAGCGTGGGCTGGCAGCGCGGCACTTTCAACAGTAGCAGTAATAGTTGTTGGCACTAATGCCGTAAGAATTAAAACAATGCCGGAGATAATAGCCGTAAACATAAGACACTATTCCTTTGCGCTGTGATTGTGGGGGGAATTCGGTACTACATGAATGAAGTGGTTGGTGATAAACCGATTGGCTCCCACGAAGCTTATGGTACCATAGTACCAAAAGCTGGGGAATCTTGTCAATGCTCGTGGGCAACTGTAACGAAAGTTGTAATAAAAAAGGCTCCTCAATTTTGAGGAGCCTTTTTTGATAGCAAAAATTTTTGGCAATAGATAAGGCTATCGCCAACCATATTTTTAATCCCAAATACAAGCTCAAGTTTAGCATAAATACCGGCCAAAAACAATGGCCGGAAGACCAGTTTTTTGCTGCCATGAACTTTGGTATGCTGTTGGTCGCGCTCCCCCCTATCTCTCTGTTCTTGGGTGCGGTCTGTCATTTGGTCAAGTTAAGCCAACAGTAACGGGTAAAAAAAGTAATTCACGGTCGGCACGCAGAATGACTACTGACCATTGAATACTGGTTACTGTTTGGCAACTGGAGGGTTTATGCCATTTTCTGTGCAACAGTATTGGGTGTTGTATGTGCGGTATTTACGGCCGTTAAAGCACAAAGTGCTGCTGTTGGGGCTGCTCATTTTGGCAACCAATGGGCTGCAAATTATCAACCCGCAAATTGTGCGCTATTTTATTGACCAGGCGACGGCGGGTGGAGGTGGACGTGGGCTATGGATAACGGCCGTTTTCTTCATCATCGGTGCCGTGTTGCTGCAACTGGTTGGCGTGGCCGCCACCTATGTTGGCGAAGACGTGGGTTGGCAGTCCACCAACCAGCTTCGCGCCGACCTCGCCCGCCACTGCCTGGGCCTCGACATGCAGTTTCATCACGAACATACCCCCGGCGTGATGATCGAACGAGTGGATGGCGATGTGGCCGACATCGCTGTCTTTTTTGCCCAGTTTGTCATCCGCATTTTGGGCAACCTGCTGCTGCTGGTTAGCATCATCGTCGTGCTGCTGTGGGTAGATTGGCGTATCAGCCTCTTTCTTCTGCTGTTTGCAGCGGTGTCGCTGCTGATCATGAGCGGGCTGCGGCGCATTGCTGTGCCGCACTGGAAAGCATCGCGGGAGGCCAATGCCACGCTGTTTGGCTTTTTGGAAGAGCAACTGGCCGGAACCGAGGACATTCGCTCTAGTGGGGCGGTGGGCTATGTGCTGCGGAACCTGTTCCGGCTCAGCCGAACGCGCATTGCGGCCGAAATTAAGGCAGCTACGATGGGGTTTGTGGTATTTGGCTCCTGGATTACGATGGGAAACGTGGGGCGGGCGTTGTCGCTGCTGGTGGGCTACTTTCTTTTTCGTGAAGGCACACTGACGCTGGGGTCGGTTTACCTGGTGGTGCAATACATGGACACCATTTTGAATCCGCTGCGGCAAATTGCTGACCAACTGCAAAATTTGCAGAAGGCAACGGCGAGCATTGAGCGGGTGCATGAGTTGTTGCAGGTGCAGAGCGGGATTGTGGATTCGGGGGAGCAGCTTGTGGAAATGGGACGCGGACAAACGCGGACGAACGCGGATGATATGCCGCTGGCGGTGCAATTTGACGAGGTGGTTTTTGGTTATCAGCCGGCCGACCCTGTGCTAAAAGGCATTTCGTTTACTTTGGAAGCGGGCGAAGTATTGGGCGTGCTGGGTCGCACCGGCAGCGGTAAGACCACCATCACCCGGCTGCTGTTTCGCTTATACGACGTGCAGGCGGGGCAGATTCGACTAGGGGCTGGGGCGATGGCAGTGCCGTTACCCGCCATTCCGCTTCATGACCTGCGGCAGCGGGTGGGGATGGTAACGCAGGATGTGCAGTTGTTTCAAGCCAGCGTGCGCGACAATCTCACCTTTTTTGACCGCACGATTTCCGATGAGCAGATTTTGCAAATCATTGGCGAATTGGGGCTGCAGAATTGGTACAACACGCTGAGCCACGGGCTGGACACAGTGCTAGAGACCGAAGGCACTAGCTTGTCGGCTGGGGAAGGGCAACTGCTGGCCTTTACCCGCGTCTTTCTTAAAAACCCCGGTCTGGTCATTCTTGATGAAGCGTCTTCGCGGCTGGACCCGGCCACGGAGCGGCTGATCGAGCGGGCGGTGGACAAGCTGCTGGCGAAGCGCACGGGGATTATTGTGGCACACCGGCTGGCAACGGTGGCGCGGGCGGACAAGATTTTGATTTTGGAAAACGGCCGTATTCGAGAATATGGTGCTTATGCCGACCTTGCCAATGACCCGACCAGCCGTTTTTACCAGCTTCGTCAGACGGGGCTGGCCGAGGTGTTGGCATAGTAAGAAATAAGAAATAGGACGCAGATTTTCCTGATTTGCCTGATAGTTGATTGGATTGATGGAGGTGTTGGTACGATGGCAAATGGTGATTTGATTGTTTTAAATGGTACGTCGAGCGATGGAAAGTCCACG
>JAGQGA010000544.1 GCA_020432595.1 Anaerolineales bacterium
ATTGTTAACAACAACACGGGGGATGCGCTGGAAACGGCCGTTACCCTGCAAGCCACCGGCCTCACCCTCAACGACGAGGCGACGCAAACGGTGACAGTTCCGGCAAACGGTCGGCAACTGGTGCAGTGGCAGGTTGTGGTTGAAGATGTTGAATCTGCCGACCTCACCTTCCGCGTGGCGGGCGGTGATTACCGCGATGCCAGCAAGCCGACGCTAGGCGTTGGCCCCAACCAGCTTATTCCTGTCTATCGCTATACCGGCCAAGACGTGGTTGGCACGGCCGGGGTGCTGGACGAAGCCGACCGGCGGGTAGAGGCGATTTTGCTCCCCGACGGCGTAGATTTGCGCCAGGGCAGCATAGATGCCACCCTCAGCCCGTCGCTGGCGGCGGCGCTCCTGGACAGCTTGAAAGCGATTGAGCGGCGTGACTATGATTCGGAATGCGCCCATTCAGTCGCCTACCGGCTTATTCCCAACGTGGCAACGGCCGTTGCCCTGCGCGAACTGGATTTAAACAGCAGTTTGTTGACGCAACTCGATACGCTGGTGCCAAGTGACATTGACCAAATCGGCCAGTTGGCGATGCCCAACGGCGGTTGGGGCTGGTGCTACACGCGGGAGCGTGATCCGTTCCTAACCAGCCACATACTGCTGGCATTGCTCAAGGCTGAGCAAGCAGGTTACACCGTCCCCAGCCAGGTGATGGACGATGCCGTGAACTATCTGGCTGGCTTAACAACCCCGGCTCGCGCCGAAAATTTGACCGCGCCGTGGGAGATCAACCGCTGGGCGTTTTATGTCTATGTTCTCAGCGAGGCCAACTACGATGTTGACGCAGTGCGCGATGCTCTCTTTGCCAAACAGCGGGTGCGGCTATCGCCATCGGCCGAGGCACTGCTGGCGTTGAGCTATGAACTAGGTAGCCCGGATGCAGCGACGCAGGCAACCCTACTCGATGACCTGAACACCAACGCGGTGGTGAGTGCCACCGGCACCAATTGGCAGGATGATGACCCAGAGGCATGGCAGCATTTGGGGAGTGATGTGGCGGAAACGGCCGTTGTTATCAACGCCCTCACCCAGCTTGACCCCCAAAACGAGCTGCTGCCGGGAGCGATTCGCTGGCTGATGAACGCCCGCACCCTGGCCTACTGGCCGACGGAGTACGAAACGGCGTGGAGCGTGGAGGCGTTGGCAAGCTGGCTGCTGGTTAGCGGCGAGCTAGAGGCGGATTACGACTATCTGCTCAATGTTAATCTGGACACGACGGCCGAGGGGCATTTCTCGCCCGCCCGCGTGACGGAGAGTGAGGCGATTAGCGTGCCGCTGAACAAGCTGGTGGCGAATGATGTCAACTTCTTTGACGTGCAGCGCGGGAGCGGTAACGGCCGTTTATACTACACCCTCCACCTTAACGCCGCCCTTGATGTCTCCACCATCAGCCCGCTGGATCGTGGTTTGAGCATTCAGCGCACCTACTATGACGCAGCTTGTGACCCGGAAACGGCCGTTTGTCAGCCCATTGACCACATTGCCGCCGGGCAGCAGGTACGGGTAGTGCTGGACATCACCGTGCCCAACAACCTCAGCTATGCCATCGTCGAAGACCCGCTTCCGGCCGGTGCCGAAGCGATTGACCCGAATTTGGCAACCAGCCAATCGGGTGAAGGGCCGACGATTACTAACCAACAGTACGAATATGGCTATTGGGGGTACTGGTTCTTCAACCGCATCGAGTTCCGCGACGAGAAGGTGGTCTTCCATGCGGGCTTCTTGCCAGCCGGCAGCTACCAATACAGCTACACGCTGCAAACCAACATCCCTGGCAGTTACCAGGTGCGGCCAGCGTTTGGCTATCAGGAGTTTTTCCCTGAGGTTAACGGCCGTTCGGGTGGGTTTGTGTTTGAGATAACGAAGTAGAAAAGGAGATTGGAGATCGGGGATTGGAGATTGGTCGCTTCGCTACTGCTAATCTCTAATCTCCAATCTCTAACAGATGATTTGATATGGCGGACGAGACTGTTGAACGGTTGCAAAATATGCTGCGGGAGAAGTGGGGAAGCAGAAGTGGTGTCAAGGTTGAGCGATATGTGGGGAAGTTTTGGGGGCGGGAACGGCGGGAGGGGAAAATAACGGCCGTTGTTGAAGGCAACCACGGTAATTACACGGTTTCGATTGAAGCACATGAACAGGGGGCGGTTACGTCAGCTTGCAGCTGCTACATTGGCAAACATGGTTACTGCCATCATTGCGCGGCACTGGCGTTGACGTTTTTGGCCGAGCCAGATAGTTTTGTCGCTATCAAGAAGGTGGAGAAAACGGCCGTTAGCGACCTCGATACCCTGCGAGCCTATCTGGATGGGATCACCCTCGATGAGCTAATCAAACAAATGCGCGCGAAAGGGATCACTCAGAAGGCGTTTTGTGAGGCGGTGGGGATGAGTACACGGCATTTAACGGCCGTTAAATCCGCTGAATCCCGCAACCATCGCTATCACGAGCTAGGGGCTATTAAATTAGCGGTGCTGTGGATGCTGGAAAATTTCGAGACGCACGCAGGTAAGAACTGACTTGACTTAGCTTGCTAACGATTCTAACCACGCCACCGACTGCTCAAATTCTCCCCACCAGCGTATATCATTTACCGCCAGCAGCCAATAATCCCCTCTTCATTAGCCGTTAACCCCAGAAAAAGCCCAGGATCATAGGTGTTGCCAATCGCGGTTTCGTTGGTGTAGCTGCCGTCGGCACTGCTGGCGGCAATGGAAAAGTGGAGATGTAGCCCCACGGGGTCGTTGGGGCGGCCGGACCATGTGCCTTGGTATCCCAGCAGCGTGCCAGCCGTGACAAATTTTTCGTGGGTGCCGGGGGGAAAGGCGGGGTCAACGTAAGAAACGGAGCCATCGGCCGAGGCCATGTGGGTGTAATAGCTCCAGATTTGTTCGCCGGGGGCAAGGGGGGAGCCGTCAAACGGGGGGAAGTCGGGGTGGCGGATGATGACGGTGCTGAGCCAGTCGTCTTCGCGGGTCAGGTAGCCGTCGTAGGCGGCGATGTTGGGGGTGACGTTTTCGGCTCCGGCGGGGCTAAAGATGTCGTAGCCGGTGTGCTGATAAAGCGGCCACAACCCGTCGCCCCAGCTCACGCCGATGAAGCCGGTGGTGGGGAAGATCATGGGGGCATTGCCGCAACGGGTGCCGATTTCAAGTTGCCAGTCGGCGTGGGCGGCGGGGTTGGCGAACCAGGTGCCAATGCGCTGGATGCGTGGACCGGCAAGCTGGCGGCGAAAGGTGTAGAGGGTGAGAATGGCGAGAAGCAGGAGGATGGGGAGGAGGATAACGGCCGTTAATACCCGCCGTCTATTCAAAAAAGTCAACATAATTTCTCAAATTATGACCGTGTTCGGTACAGTTGTCATTTTCATTCGCCTATACGATCATTCAGCCAATTATACTGTTAACGATCACCAAGTAACATTTTTTCAGAGATTATGAAACCACAACTCATATTTGACCAACCTTCCACCAGATTTGACGAAAGTTTACCCATTGGTAACGGCCGGCTGGGAGCCATGATCAATGGCGGGATACAGGAAAAACAGATCCTGCTCAATGAAGAAACCGTTTGGTATGGCGGGCCACGAGACCGCAATAACCCCGATGCCATTCACTACATGGACAGAATCCGCGCCCTGATGCGTGAGGGGCGCGTGCGTGAGGCGGAGCGGCTGGCAGTATTGGCGCTCACGGGCGTTCCCGAAACGCAAAGGCATTATTCGACTTTAGGCATGATCGTTTTGGACTTTTTCGATCATAACCGCCCCATTGAAGCGTATAAACGGGTGCTGGATTTTGAGTCGGCGACTGTGACGGAAAGTTATGTAATGGATGGGGTAACGTATGAGCTGACCGCCTTTGCCAGTTGCCCCGACGCAGTGATTGCCATTCGCCTTTGTGCCTCGCAGCCTGTTTTGCACTTTTCCGCCAATATTGAG
>JAGQGA010000545.1 GCA_020432595.1 Anaerolineales bacterium
GGCTCCTCACCCAGAATGCGCGTCAGCGTGCCATCCAAAAAGCGGGTCAGCCCTTGTTCGTCGGTGACGGCTTCGTTGGGTTCATGCCAAATGATGTTGCGGGCGACGGCGGCGTACACCTCTTTTTGGTCGTTGTAGGGGGTTTCGGTGGGGCTGAGGTCTACTTTGACCACGGCAAACCCCTTGGCCCAGGCAAGGTCGCGCAGGCAGTAGAGGAAGTGGGATTTGCCGCTGCCGTAGTCGCCAATGACCATTTTGTAGGTGGCTCCGCCGTCTTGCAGGTAGGACGAGAGGTAGAAATCGTTGAGGGCATCGAGCAGGGAGCTGTTGCCGACGTTGAAATATTGGATGCCGCGCTGGGGCGGGGTGCCGGAGCTGCCGAGGGTTTCGATGATGTGGCGGGCGAGGGGTTTGGTTAGGGACATAGGTTGGGTGTGAGAGGGAAAAACGGCCGTTTTTCCCCGCCTACTCATTAAATTTCCTCAAACGTAATATCGCTGTAGTAGTCACCCGCAACGGGGCTGCTGGGGAGCCAAACGCTGCGGTTGGCGTTGCCAGCGTTGCTCTTGGTTGCCACGCCCAGGCGCAGGCGGAATGTTTGGCCGTTGCTGCTAACGGTGGGGCTGTCCTGTGCCAGCACCAGATCGCGGACGAAAATGGGGCGTGGGTAATCTTTGAAGGTGCTGCGGGAGGGGGCGTTCCAGAAGCGGGCGTTTTGCCGGTTCAGCGTCATTTTGTTGTAGGTGTCAATCAGGTTGAGCCGGTTGCCAGCGGGGGCGCGGGTGCGCTCGTCCATCAGGTTGCGCCACGCTTGGTATAGTTCGGGCAAAAATTTGGGGTCGGCATCACGCTGAATGAGTGCTTTTTGCTGCTGACCGTAGGCTTTGAGCAGTGCCGAAACGCTGAGGGGCATGGGGCGGGTGAGTTCTTCCTTGCCATAGAGCCATTGGGCTTTGCGGGTGGCAATGTCTATGTTGAGAACGAAGTCGCCGATGGCGAGGGTGGGCGGACGGCCGTTTACGGTCTGCCCTTGGGCTGCAAAAGCATCTTTTACGTCGCGGGCAAATTCAAAGGCGAGGGCATCGAGGGCTTGCTGGGTGTCGTGGGCAAAGGTGGCAACGGCCGTTTTTACCATCTCATCATCCACTAAGTCGGCCGCTTGTTGTAGCTTCACCAATGCTTTTTGCATGGCGAGGGCTTCGGGTTTGTCGGTGTTGGCGGTTTTAACGGCCGTTTGCAAAGCCCCTGTCGCCACCTTCAACGCCTTGAACTGCGGAGCCAACTGCTGTTGCGCCGCCTGTAGCTGTTCTAAAAGAAGATTATTCATTACAATTCCACCTCTTGGATAAATCCCTAAGATTGTATCTTGAAAACAACGTCGTCGGCAAATGGGAGTGGGGGTGTGGGGTGTGGGGAGTAAGGTGTGGGGAGACTGTTAACACCCTACGCCCTACTCCCTACGCCCTACAAGACAAAACAAAGGCAGAGAAGTTAGAAGAAAGATGGTAAGACGAAGCAGTAAACAAGAATTTGTGGTGATTGGGCTGGGGCGGTTTGGCAGCAATGTGGCACTGCGGCTGGAAGAACAGGGGCATACGGTGCTGGGCATTGACCGCAGTGAGCATTTGGTGCAGCACATGGCGGATCATATTACGCAGGCGGTGGCGCTGGATGCAACCAATGAGGATGCGCTGCGGGCGGTGGATATGGCCTCGTTTGAAACGGCCGTTGTTGCCATTGGCTCCGATTTTGAAAGCAATGTTCTGACAACCGTTGCCCTCAAAGCAGTGGGGGTGCGCCACGTCATTTGTAAAGCCCCCACCTATCGCCAGCGGGATATTTTGCTCAAGGTGGGAGCCGACCGGGTGATCCAGCCGGAGATTGACGCGGGGCGGCGGCTGGCTGACGAATTGGCGACCCCCAATTTGCTGGAAAAATTGACGCTGGGGCCTGAACACAGCTTGGTAGAGCTGTTGATGCCCCACAGCCTGGCCTGGAAAAGTTTGGTGGAGTTGGATTTGCGGAAAAGGTACGGGGTGAGCGTGCTGCTGGTGAAGCGGGGTGATGATTTAACGGTGTCGCCACGGGCCGATTTTGTGCTAAATCCTGATGATGTGCTGGTGGTGCTGGGACGCAACGAGCGGATTGCGCGGTTTGCCGAATTGTCATGAAACATCACCCCAATTTTCAACATCGTGATCTGCATTATTTGGCGGGTAATGGGCATCAGCGGCCAACTAAACGCCGGATTGAAGTGGCAACGCGGATTGTGCTGGGGTTGGCGGGAATGGTGGTCGTGGGGACGCTGCTGCTGATGCTGCCGGGGATGGGGGTTAACGGCCGTTTAACCTTCATGCAAGCCTTCTTCACCGCCACCTCCGCCCTTACCGTCACCGGTCTTTCTACCATCGCCGCTGGGCGTGACCTCACCTTTGCTGGGCAAATCGTCCTGCTGCTGCTCATCCAGTTTGGCGGTGTCGGCTATATGTTTGCCGCTGCCGCCGCCCTCCGCATCATACGCCGCCGCGTCTCCCTCATGGATCGCCTCGCTCTGTCCAGCTCCCTCGGCCTCGACACCCCTGAAGCGATTATGAAAGTCCTCAAGCGGTCGCTTATCGGCATTTTAGTTATTGAGGGCAGCGGTGCCTTTTTGCTCTTTTGGAAATGGTGGCTCAGTGGTACGGTTGATCTTGACCACGTTTTTTTCTACGCCATCTTCCACGCCGTCTCTGCCTTTTGCAACGCCGGGTTTGACCTCTTCAACGGCCTGCCCCAATATCCCGATGGCGTTCCCAGCGACAACTTTACCCTCATTGTGCTAGGAACCCTTATTGGACTAGGAGCATTGGGCATTCCCGTACTGTCCGAGCTATTCACCTGGCGCTGGCGTCGCCGCTTTTCCCTCCACACCCGGCTCACGCTGGCCGTGGTTGCCTTTTTGATTGTGCTAGGCTGGGTAGGGCTATGGCTACCCGAAGCCACGCATGGGGTTCTAGTAGATGTGCCATTGGGCAGCCAACTGGTGCGAACCTGGTTTCAGTCGGTGTCGGCGCGAACGGCCGGTTTTGCAGGACTCCCCCGCTTCGACCAACTCCAGCCCGAAAGTCGTCTCATTCTTATCGTCCTCATGTTTATCGGCTCCGCCCCCGCTTCAATGGGGGGTGGGCTAACCACCGGCACCTTTGCCGTGCTGCTGCTGGCACTCTGGGGATACGCTCGTGGCACCGACCATGCCGAAATTGGCGGGCGACGCATTGCCGTTGGCACCGTGCGCCGCGCTGGAGCCGTGTTAACGGTTGGTCTGTTTGTTGTCCTCACCGCCACCTGGCTCATCCTGCTGGTGCAAGATTTCACCCTTGATCAGGTGCTGTTTGAGGTCGTCTCTGGTTTTGCCACCTGCGGACTGTCGCTAGGCATTACTGGGCAGCTCAATGTTTTTAGCCAGTTTATCATTGCGGGGGTGATGTTTTGGGGGCGGCTGGGGGCACTCACCATTGTTTCTGCCATCGGCCAGCAAAGCAAGCGGACGCAGTTAGTGCAGTACCCGGAAGAGAGTGTGTTGATTGGTTAATGGAGATTGGAGATTAGAGATTGGAGATTGGGCAATCTCCAATCTCTAATCTCCATTTATTCTTGCCTAAAACCGATTACCTCCGCCAACAGGCGGTCAATACGGGTGACGAACTGCTGGTCGTGGTTGGAAAAGGGGAAACGGGGGGCTTGGCGATCATTGAGCCAGGGGCCTTGCCAGCCGCTGGTGGTTTGCACAACCTCGCGGGCAAATGGCTCGCCGTGTTCCTGCAGGCAGCCGGTTAGAATGGCATCTACTTCGGACTGAACAATGGGGTTGGTAGTGCTAGGGGCGTGTTCTGTTTGGGCGATGTAGGTGAAAATACGGCCGTTAATCGGCTCAAATTGCGGCACTAATGGGTGAATATTCTGCGCCACCACCATGACCCGCTCATACTCTTCCTCCCGCACATCCAGCAA
>JAGQGA010000546.1 GCA_020432595.1 Anaerolineales bacterium
GTGTGTCCCTCATGCCCTTCTTGCCCACCTGCTTTACGATTGGTTTTGGGGCGCATGCTTTTCGGTTTTGCTTTTTGGCGGCTTTGGTCATGGCTAGACGGCCAATTTGAGTTATGGCTATTTTGTCCCAGTTGTTGGCGCAATTGTTTGATCGTCTCTTCGGCAATCGTTAACTGGGCAACAACCTGTTGCAACAGGTCGCGCAGTTCCTGATTCTCCCGCTTGAGGCGTTCTATTTCTTGCTCTAACTCATCCATGATGATCATTTATACCACAGGTTTTCTACCTGAATAGTTACTCACTATTTATTTGTTTTTAGTTGCCTGGTGGTCAATGGTGGCCCTTAACATATTTGTCATGATGGATGGTGCAATTATTCGTAGATACATCCCAAACCCAATCATGTTTTTAGTTGGTATTTTGATTCCTATTATTGGGCATAGCAAATCAGTTACCTATGTTTCCTTTGCTTTAATTGCAAAAGCCGGTCTCGCTTTTCTGACTTATGGAATTACAAAGCGTTTAACCACAATCAATGATTATGAACTCATTTCATTTCTAATGATACTTCTCGCATTAGTAGATGCGTTCTTTTACGCATACTTATTCCTTCCAAGATACGCAGAATTTTGGAATTGGCGTGATGGTCGTTTTCTTGTTTCTGATTTCAAATGGTTTTAGATGGCCGTATCGTAGATAGTTCCCCCGCGCTCTAGGCTGCCACAGAGCATTCAGGCTGACTTTGTCGTCCATGAATTCTTTGTCTTGCACGCTTATCGGGGCAACGCTGTAGCAGCGCAGGCGGCTGTGGACGGGTTCAACCGGCACAGGAGCGCGTGGGAAGTTGTGACCTACCCAACCCATCTCCGCGCCATTGCCTTTTGGCGCAGGGGTATCCATGTCAGGGCAATTTTCAGAGGAGGAAGTCGATCATCCTTGGGGGCGGCGGGTCCCTTTCCACTTAGATAATATGATACTGTCCACGGTCACAAGCTGACATTTTGCCTATTGGCTGCAGATAGCAAGTAGCAAGTTTTGCCGGCAAACGAGGCTTGCGACTTGCAACTTGTTACTTATACGCAACGACCTGTAACTATGTACACACCTTCAGTCTCTTGCCACATCTGCTGTCAGGCTTGGCAAAGATGAGATGTGGGTGAGAAACGGCCGTTAATTTCCCCCCATTAGCCCCATTGCGCTATTTAAATTGTAAGAAAATTATGGGTATGATGGCTGTCATGTATTGGAAACGCCGTAAACAAAGCAGTTGCAACGGTAATTTGACGAGGTATTGTAAAAAATGGCCCCTTTAATTGATAAATCCAAAGCCAAAAAAGCGATTTCCCGCACCGGCCTGCGCCTCATGGCGCTGCTCCTTTTCCTCACCCTGTTTGCCACCGTCGTCCTTGCCATTGACGGAACCCCCGCCGGGGCCTTTATCGCCTTTCTCATCGCCCTCATTTTCTTCTCCACCGTTCTCGCCGACTGGCGCGAGCGACGGCAGAAGTAAATATGGGGTAGCGAGCCAGAACCAAAGAAGTTTTTGACAGGATTAACAGGATTCTCCAGGATTTTCAAGCTTAATCCTGAAAAATCTTGTAAATCCTGTCTAAAATTCTTGCTCACCATACGAATTTAATCCCCCGCTGGCTGCAAGGCAATCGCCGATTGGCGGGTGTGAAACAGGTAAAAAATCAGCGTCCCAACGGCCGTTATTGCCGACCCCAGCAAAAACAACTCCCGATAGCCAAACGAGGCAATCAAATAGCCGCCACCCAGTGCCATCAGCGAAAAGCTTAGCCCAGCCGCCATTTCGTTGACTCCGTTGAGCGTAGCACGGCGCGATTCCGGCACCAGTTCCAGCGAGTAAACGACAAAGGCGGGGAAGCGCATGGAGGTAAAGGCCATCGCGCCGACATACCCCAGCCCGCCGACAAGCCAGTTTGGCACCAGCGCCAGCGGCAGCATAAAAGCTGAGGTCAGCAGGGAGGCAAAGAGAATTAAACGGCCGTTTCCCCACCGCCCCGCCAGCAGCGAAGTCGAAAGTGCCGCCGGAACCGCCAGCAGCCGCCCCAGCGCCGTGATGATGCCAATGGTGGCGGTGGGGATGTTCAGCCCCTTGTCATAGTAAACGTTGAAAAAGGTAAACATGGTGCCAACCCCGGCCACCTGCAAAAAGCGGATGAGAGCGGTGGCGGCCAGAATGATGAGCAGGGGTTGGGTGAGGGGAGAAACGGCCGTTTGCACCACCCCCGGCGGCAACACCTCCCCTGCCAGCTTCCGCTGCTGCCGCGTCAACCGCTCCGTTTGCCCCAGCAGCACCAACCCCACCCCCAGCAGCAGCGCCGCTCCCAGCAGCGGATACCGATACGCCACTGGCTCATCCAGCGACACCCCCAACCCGACCGCCAGCCACCCTGGCAAGAACCCGGCCAGCAGGCTGCCGCCAAATGCGGCCAGCGACAGCAGCGCCGACTGCACGGCAAAGGCATGGCTGCGCTGTTGGGGCGTGGTGATTGCCATCAAATACGGCCCCATGTTGACAAAAACCAGCGACATCCCCAGCATGATGACCATGTAACTGCCCACCAGGACAGCCGGCTGCACGGTTGCGGGCAGCAGTTCGGCCAGCGACAGCACCACGCCTCCGACAACACCGATGCCATACCCGGTCATCATGGCCCGGCGGCTGCCCCAGCGGCTGCCCACCATACCGGCCGGCAAGCTGCACAGCGCAAACGCCAGCAGCCCACCCGAATTGACCACCCCCACAAATTCCGGCCCATACCCTAGCCGCAGCAAATACAAATTCAGCAGCACGGCAATGGTGCCATCCAGGGCAAAACCAACGACGGCCACGCCTAGCAGCAACAGCCGCGCATCCCGACCAAACGAACGAATCATCTGCCAATAAGTTTGTAACAACATGGGGAATGGGTTTCCTTGAAATCATGGAGTTTGATTGGAAATTGGAATAATGGGTCAACCCAGTTCCAACAGCCTAAATTGTCTCAAATTTTGCCGAGCAGGCGAGTTTTGCCCCTGGCTTAGACGGAGGATTGGTGATTAGTCCATCGTTACAAAAAGTCGTAGGTTGACGCTTGTCGTACATTTAGGCGGCCTTTTGCACCCATATGAAGGGATCAGCTTATCTTCCACTTTGCCAATCTTCATCACACTTCCCCAAAACGTTCATAACTTCTTCACAACTTCACGCCATACTTGTCTTAAGTAATGTAACCAACCCCAACTGGTTTATGGCAAAAATGCAAACCGGTTGGTAAACAACTAAAAGGAGTAGCCAATGTTTTTTAGACGATTTTTTATAGGAGCCTTTCTCACCTTACTGGTTTTTGGGGCACTGGGCATGGTGCGGCGTGGCGGCTATGAATCCGCTTATCAGGATGGGTTTGCAGCGGGGCAGCGGGCAGCGGCCAACAGCGAAAGCAGCGGGGCTAAGGGGGGTAGTGGATCGGAAACGGCCGTTCCTCCCCAAACGAAGCGCCCAACTCCTGTTGGACAAACGGCCGTTTCTACACCCCACACCCCGCTCCCCACACCCAACACGGCCACACCTGCACCCCTGCCACCACCACCGGCCGACCCTAACGGCACAACCCCAACAAGGCTCATCTTCGGCCAAACCACCTCATCCTTCGGCCGCAGGCAAACCAAGCGGCAGCCTGCGCCTTCCGCACAGCTTTCCCTGTTTGGCTAATCTCACGTTTGGGCAGCCACATGGCTGCCCTCTCTCTCAACAAAGGAGTTAAACCCCATGTCCAACACCACCATCGCCCGTTTCCTTGTTCAGCCCTAGAACCCATCCAAAGGCGACTACCAGACGACCAACATCTTCGACGAAAAACAACCCGCCATTGAGTTCGCCAAATGGCTTATGTCTGGTCAGAACGCTCCCGAAGCCATCCGCGTCTACGACCAGCAAGAGCAAAAAGTCGTCCACCAAGCAAGCAAC
>JAGQGA010000547.1 GCA_020432595.1 Anaerolineales bacterium
TGAGATTGGTTTTTAGGCAGGGTAAATCACCCCTTTGTGGACGTGTCCACTGGATGCCTACCCCTTGGTTCTGATCTTCTTGCACCATAAACAGACGCAGGTGGCGTTGGTCGCCGCCAAGCTGCAGCTCGCCGTTGGTGGCAAGGGTGAAAGCGGTGATAGGAAAAGCCATGACGGCGAGCCAGAGGAGGAAAAACAGGAAATAGAGAATTCGACGTGCCCAGGGGTTCATGGAAAAAGGGGAAGCGGGTGAGGGACACCTCACCCGCTTGTTTGGGTCTGTTAACGGCCGTTTAAAGCCTTCACATACATATCATTCACATACTCTTTCACCATCCGCCGCATACTAAACATGGCACTGTTGGAGCGAATGGTTTCGCGCATCACTTCCACCCAGCCGCGTGGAATATCGTCCCGGTCTCGCTTGTAATAAAGCGGCACAATTTCCTCTTCCAGCAGTTGGTAGATGGAGTTGGCATCGTAGCTATCTTGCTCTTCGTAATCGTTAAACTCGGCACCGCCAATGGCCCAGCCGTTGGCACCGTTGTAGCCTTCGGCCCACCAACCATCCATGATGCTGAGGTTGGGAATGCCGTTGAGCGATGCTTTCATGCCGCTGGTGCCGCTGGCCTCACGCGGCCGGCGGGGGGTGTTGAGCCATACGTCCACCCCTTGCTTGAGGTAACGCGCCAGGTGCATGTCATAATCTTCGACAAAGGCCACCCGACCGCCCAGCTTGTTGTGCTTTGCCAGGTTGTAGATATGCTGAATCAGCATCTTGCCCGGCTCATCGGCTGGGTGTGCCTTCCCGGCAAAGACAATTTGCACGGGGCGGTGGATATCCAGCAGCAGCTTGCACAGCCGGTCTACATCGCGGAAGATGAGAGAGGCGCGTTTATAGGTGGCAAAGCGGCGGGCAAAACCGATGGTGAGCGCGTCGGGGTCAAGCAGGGTGCCGCTGGTGAGAACCTGGGTGGGGTCATTACGGCCGTTTATCCACGACTGCCGCGTGCGCGAACGAATGTAGTTGTTCATCTTGCGCTTCAGATCAAGATGCGTCTGCCAAAGCTCTTCATCTGGCATATCGGCCATGCGCTGCCAGATGGCGGGGTCGTCTTGTTTGTCTACCCAGTTGGGGCCAAGATATTTGGTAAAAAGCTCGTTCATCTCGCCAGCCACCCAGGTGGGCACATGAATGCCGTTGGTGATGGAGCTGATTGGCACCTGGCTAACTGTCCGCGACGGCCAAACCGGTTGCCACATCTCCCGCGACACTTTCCCGTGCAGTTTGCTCACGCCGTTGGCCTGCCCGGAAAGGCGCAGCGCCAGCACCGTCATGTTGAATGCCATGCCCCACTCTTCTTCGTGTCCGCCCAACCCCAACAATTGCTCCCGGCTGATGCCCATTTGATCCCAAAAGCCGGCAAAGTATTGCTCGACCAAATGGAAGCCAAAGGTATCGTGACCAGCCGGAACCGGGGTATGGGTGGTGAACATCGTCTGCTTTTGCACCTGCGCTTTGGCTTCTTCAAACGACATGCCCTGCGCCACCTTTTCGCGGATACATTCCAACAGCAAAAAGGCGGAGTGGCCTTCATTCATGTGGTAGGCATCGGGGTTGTAGCCCATTGCCCGCAGCACGCGAACGCCGCCCAAGCCAAGCAAAATCTCCTGCCGAATCCGCATTTCGGTGTCGCCAGAATAAAGCCGAGCCGATAGTTCCCGATCCCAGGGATCGTTGTCGTCTACATCAGTATCGAGCAGGAGCAGGGAGATGCGCCCCACTTCAATGCGCCAGACGCGCACAAAGATGTGGCGACCACCCATGTGAATCCCAACCTTGAAAAGCTGGCCGTCCTCGGTCAGAACAGGGCGAATGGGTGTTTTGCTCAGGTCAAGCTGTTCATAGTTAGCTTCTTGCCAACCATGCGAAGGGATATGCTGACGGAAGTAGCCCTGGGGATACATATAGCCAATGCCAACAAAGGGGAGACCCAGGTCGCTGGCTTCCTTGGCGTGGTCGCCAGAAAGGATGCCCAAACCGCCGGAGTAAATCGGCACGGAGTTGTGCAGACCAAACTCGAAGGAAAAATAAGCGATGGTCTTATCTTTCAGTTCGGGGTAGGTTTGGTTGAACCACGTCTCATCGGTGTTGCGCATGTGGTCAAATTTGAGCATGACTTTGTTGTAACGGCGCACAAAAGCTGCGTCGTTAGCGGCCTCTGCTAAAGCGACTGGGCTAATCTCTTGCAGCATTTGCACCGGGTTGTGCTTGGTGCGTCGCCACAGAGGATAATCGAGGCGGCGAAACAGTTCCCGCGCTTCTGGTGTCCAGCTCCACCAGAGATTGTAAGCGAGTTCCCCCAAACGCTTGATTTTCTCTGGTATTTTGTCATCTAACGGTGTCATATAACTTCCTTCTAAAATGGTAATGCGTGAGACGAATCAATCACCTCACGCATTACTGAGTTTTTTGCTAAGGTTGTGTTGGGTTCTAGTTGATGTGTCAACAAAACCGGTACCGATTATAGCATAGAACAGTAGGATGCTGAAATGGACAGAATTGACGGTTTTTGAGGATCGATTCTGTAGCAAATAGTTGTAATTTATCTTGTGGTATTATCCCAATAGGCAATTTGGGCTAGTAGCGTGTCTAAGGTGCGGGGGAAAAGACGGTTGAGGTGCGAGAAAAGCCAGTCGAACCAGGTGATGTAGCATTCAGAACGGCCGTTTTCCACCGCCCGTACCATTGCCCTGCCCACTCGCTCGGCCGGTACGCCGCGCAGCCCAAAGCGGTTGACCCCCTGCTGACCCAGCCGCACATCGGCAAATTCGGTGGCGGTAAGGCCGGGGTAGACGGTGGTGACGTGGATGTTGTCTCGCTTTAGCTCGAAGCGCAGCCCACGACTGAGGAAATTGACGGCCGTTTTGCTGGCCGCATAGACCACACCCCCCGGTAACGGCCGTTGGCCGACAATGGACGAGACGTTGACAATGTGGCCGCCACCCTGCTGACGCATTGGGGGGATGACCGCCTGCGCCATTTGCAGCAGCCCCAGTACGTTGGTGTTAAACACCTTTTCCACCGCCTCGTGGGGGATGTCGGCCAGTGGGTGCTGCTGCCCCAGCCCGGCGTTGTTCACCAGCACGTCCACCCGACCCAGCGTCGCTACGGTTTGGGCTACCAGCACAGTTGGAAAGGCCGGGTCTTGGATGTCACCGGCAATAGCGAGATGAGAACCGGCCGGTAAAGCGGCCAGCAGCGCATCCAATCGCTCCTGGCGGCGGCCGGTGGCAACAACAGTCGCACCTGCCTGAGCAAAGGAAACGGCCGTTGCCCAGCCAATACCGGCCGTTGCGCCCGTTACAACGACAACTTTTTGTGACAGCTTCATGGTAAAAGGTGGCGAATGCCCGCTGGCAAACGGTTAGCCAGCGAGATAAGAGGCGCGGAGTTGCTGCATCTTGTTGATAAGGTCGTTGAAGCGATATGGTTTGTCCAGAAAGAAGACATCGGTTTGGGTGGCAAAATATTGACGCACCTCGGTTTCGCTGTAGCCGGAGGAAATGATGACTTTGACGTTGGGATTAATTTTCATCATTTCGTCATAGGCGGTGCGGCCGTCCATGACGGGCATACGGAGGTCGAGAATAACGGCCGTTAATTCATGCTGATGTTTCCGAAACAATTCTACCCCTTGTGCCCCATTCACCGCTTGCAGCACCTGCATACCAGTTTGCACCAAAATATCGTGCGCCACGCGCCGAACCGTTTCCTCATCATCTACTACGAGTACGATACCATCCCAATTTGGAATTTGTCTCAGTTTGTTCATTATCACTTCAACTGTCTGTGCATGGGTCAAAAAGTTACCAAAAGGTTTTTCTCTATTATTACTCGACTTTAGCAGCTTAAAAATTGAATAGAAAAAAGAAAAAAAGAAGGCCAAAGAAGCCTTGGTGATTATCA
>JAGQGA010000548.1 GCA_020432595.1 Anaerolineales bacterium
GAGGCGCAAATCGTCGTTCAAGCCGCGCAGCAGGGTCATAGGGATGTGGGTGTGGGCGTTGACCAGGCCGGGCATGATGACGTGGCCGGTGCAGTCGAGGGTTTCATGAGCGGTGTAAACGGCCGTTATCTCCCCCACCTCCCCCACCGCCACAATCGAATCCCCAGCCACCGCCACGGCTCCATTGACAAAAATGTCAAAACGGCCGTTCATTGTCACCACTGTTCCACCTGTCAAAAGAAGATCAACTTGCGCCATGTACCATACCTCACTTTTCAACCATTATAACGATTCCTGCTATAATCAGAAACCCCAGTGGAATAGTAATCAGTAATCGGTAATCAGTAGACATAACTGATAACTGATTACCGTACGCGAAGCGGTCGTGAAACGACATTACCGGCAATAGGAGGTGCAGCATGACTCGGATGGTTGATGTGATAGCCCATAAGCGGGACGGTGGGGAACTTTCCACCGCCGAAATAGATTTTTTTATCCAGGGATTCACCCGTGGCGACATCCCCGACTACCAAGCGTCTGCCCTGCTCATGGCAATTTATTTGCGCGGCATGAGCCGCCGCGAAACGGTTGATCTAACGCTTTCAATGGCAAACTCCGGCGACCAGCTAGACCTCCACGATGTCGCCCCCTTTGTCGTGGACAAGCATTCCTCCGGCGGCGTGGGGGACAAAACGACGCTGGTGGTGGGGCCAATTGTGGCGGCGTGCGGCGTGCCGGTGGGCAAAATGAGCGGGCGTGGGCTGGGTTCCAGTGGCGGTACGCTGGACAAAATGGAGGCGATTTCGGGCTGGTCGCTGGATGTGCCGCTGGAACAGTTTAAGCGGCAGTTGGCAGAAATAGGGTTTGTGCTGGCGGGGCAAACGGCCGTTCTTGCCCCCGCCGACAAAAAAATCTACGCCCTGCGTGATGTCACCGGCACCGTCGCCTCCCTCCCCCTCATCGCCGCCTCCATCATGTCTAAAAAGCTGGCTGCCGGAGCCGATGCCATTGTCCTGGACGTGAAAACGGGCAGCGGCGCCTTTATGCCCACCGTCGAAGCTGCCTCCGAGCTGGCGCGGATTATGGTGGACATTGGCACAGACGCGGGACGCAAGGTGGTGGCACTCATTTCGGATATGAACCAGCCGCTGGGAACGGCCGTTGGCAATGCCCTCGAAGTCAAAGAAGCTATCGAAACGCTGCGCGGCGCTGGCCCCGACCATTTTTGGCAGCATTGCCGCGAAACCGCCGCCCACATGCTGCTGCTGGCTGGCAAGGCCAACACGCTGGAAGCTGCCCGCGCCCTGGCCGATGAAACCCGCGCCAGCGGGCGTGGTCTGGCCTCATTCCGGGCGATGGTGGCGGCGCAGGGTGGCAATGTGGCGCAAATTGATGACCCGTCACTGCTGCCACAAGCGCGATACATCGAGCCGGTGCTGGCTCCACGCGGCGGCGTGGTGGCAAGCATGAACACGGAAATGCTGGGCTGGACGGCCGTTCATTTGGGCGGCGGCCGGCTGCTCAAAAGCGACCTCATTGATTACGCGGTGGGATTTGAGCTACCCATTAAAATTGGCGACCGCGTGGAAGCGGGCCAAACGATTGCCACCATCTACGCCAACGACCCCGCCAAGCTGGCTGAAGCCCGCACCGACCTCCTGGCTGCGATTAGCTGGTCAGAAACGGCCGTTGACCCACTGCCACACTTTTATGGGGTGGTGCAATGAGTGAAGCAGACCTGCCCCACGGTTCTGATAAGCAACGGCTAGCTACAGTAGCTACCCATCAGCATATAGATGAGCGTGAGCGCGGGTTGGAGGCGTTGGAAACGGCCGTTTCTTCCACCAACCGTAAAAGAGGTGCAAAGAATGAGTACTCCAACAGACAATGAATCGCCAAGCGGGTTTACCAAACTTAAATTTACGCAAGAAGATGGGATAACACCAATTTCTATTGAGGATCTTTGTAAACAGTTAGGAATTAGGCCGGATATCTCAAAATGTAGGGTAATGAAGCAAAACAATATCGTGGAGAAAAAATCGCCGCCGCTACTTCTGCTCCCAGCTTCTACATCTGACAACAATAAGGCTAATAAATAAGCCAAATCAATTCGCCAACCCTAGTTGCAACAAGTATTCTAGGAGAGTCTATCTTTTCAGGAGACGTATGAGCAATGGTATATTATCACGAATGAAATCCAAAGATTTTGCAGCTTCATCCGTGTTCGTCCGCGTTCATCCGCGTCCTGTTTTCAAGAAAGAGAAGGAAAAATCATGTTAGAAAAAGCAAAAGCATTACAAGCAGAATTGAGCCGCCTGCGGCGCACCATCCACATGCACCCCGAACTGGGATTTGAGGAGTTTCAAACGGGGGCGTTGGTGGCGCAAACATTGAGCGATTTGGGGATTGAGATGCAGACGGGCGTTGCCAAGACTGGCATCATTGGCCGCATTGGCAACGGCAACGGCCCCGTCATTGGCATTCGCGCCGACATGGACGCGCTGCCCATTTTGGAGGCCAACGATGTGGCATACAAATCGCAGGTGCCGGGCAAAATGCACGCCTGCGGCCACGATTCCCACACCACCATGCTGTTGGGGGCGGCGATGCTGCTCAAAGATGTCCCGTTCGACGGTGAAATCCGGCTGATTTTTCAGCCCAGCGAGGAGCGGCAAGACGACGAGGGCAAAAGCGGCGGGATGCGGATGGTCGAGGAAAAAGCGTTGGAAGGGTTGGACGCGGTCATCGGGCTGCACGTCGTTGGGATGATGGATCGCGGCCAGGTGATGTTGGATGATGGGTTTGTGCTGGCAAATGTGGACACCATTTATGCCAAAGTGAAAGGCAAGGGGGGACATGGCGCGCAGCCTCACCTGTCACGCGACCCGATTTTTATGATGGGGCCGATTTTGACGGCACTGCACGGGATTGTGTCCCGCTGGGTCAGCCCAACGGAGCCGGCCGTTGTGACAGTGGGCAAGATGGTGGGCGGCACGGTCAACAATGTTATTCCCAGTGAAGTGGAGCTGGAAATTACTTGCCGCAGCCTCAATGACGATGTGCGCGAGCAATTGGTGTATGAGGTGGAACAGGCACTTTCGATTGCGCGGAATCTGGGTGGGGATTATGAGATGCGACGAGTAACGGGGTACCCGGCTCTGTATAATGACCCGAAGGTGGTGGGGTGGTTAAAGGAAACGGCCGTTGAGTTTCTTGGTGCTGACAACGTTCATGCTCGTGGGCCGTCAATGGGTGGCGAAGATTTTGCCTATATGAGCCGCGCCAGCCAGGGAGCAATGATCTTTTTGGGTGTCAAAGACCCCGAAGGGCCGCCCCGCTTTCTCCACCACCCCGAATTCGACCTGGACGAAGCGGCGATGCCGATTGGCGCGGCGCTGCTGGCGGAAACGGCACTGCGGTTTGTCAATAAACGGTATCAATAGTGATTAGAGATTAGAGATTGGAGATTGGTTATTGCTAACCGTGAATCTCCAATCTCTAATCTCTAATCTCCCATTCCCATGAAAATTGGACTTACGCTCGGCGGTGGTGCGGCACGCGGCTCGGCACACATTGGAGTGCTGATGGAGTTGGAGGCTCTGGGGATTCGCCCCAACCTGATTACAGGTACCAGCATTGGCGGCATGATGGGGGCGTTGTTGGCAATGGGGCTAACGGTGACAGAGATCACCACCTTTTTTGCCAACCTCAGCGTCTCATCCATGTTCCAACTGACCAAGCGCACCACGCCGGCCGTCACTGGCACACAAAAGATTGAGAAGCTGTTGGTGGAAACGCTAAACGGCCGTCCCACCTTTGCCGATCTGCAAACCCCGCTGGCCGTTGTCACCACCGACTTGGTCACACGGCAGGCGGTCATTCTGGATGAAGGCGACCTGATTTCGGCGGTGCTGGCAACCATTGCCATTCCGCTGGTTTTTCCACCGGTGGAGCGCAACGGCCATG
>JAGQGA010000549.1 GCA_020432595.1 Anaerolineales bacterium
ACCAGACCCGCATCATCGGTCAGCTTACGGAGACCCTCTCCGTGATGCTGCATTCAGTAGCGGCAATGGTTGAGTGCCGAGGCCACCACACCAATGATTTCGCGCTGCGCCCGGCTCAAATCGGAACGGCCACGCATAAGATGGGCATAGAGCCGGAAATGGGTTTCCAGCGATTTAGGATTGAGACTGTGGATTTTGAGGATGTTGTCCACGCCGCCCCACGGTTCAATCATATTGCTGTACAGTTCAGCCAACTTTCCGGTGGCTTCATCTTCTTGAATTACTTTTATCCAGGCCATTGGGTAATTGGGGATTGGCGATTGGAGATTGATGAACCTTCACAATCTCCAATCGCCAATCTCTAATATGGGTTTTTGGGCGAACGGTCGTCAGAAAGCGACCGGGCAGTACGGCGAGTGAGGATTTCGATAGCATCGGCTAGATGCTCATCCGTGATGTTGTAGGCACCGGCAGCGACGCGCAGCTTGTGGGCTTCTAGCAGCACTTCGCTATGGGTTACACCAATTGGAGGATCAAATTTGTAGTTGGCTAACTCCAAAAGCTGCCCCAGCGGGTCGCGGAAGTAGATGGAGTACATAAAGCCGCGATCCACTTCGCCGCTGTTGGCAATGCCGCGCTCATCGAGCCGCTGTTTGGCCTGAGTATAGGTAGCACGGGAAACGGTAAAGGCGATGTGGTGCAGGTTGCCGATGCCTTCGGGGTTGGGGGTGCTGTCTTTGGGGTAGTTTTCGTTGGTGAAAACGGTGATGAGACTGCCGTCGCCGGGGTCGAAGTAGAGGTGGTTTTGTTCGGGTACGTCGAGGTTGGGCTGCTCGAACAAAAAGGGCATTCCCAATACCCCTTCCCAAAAATCAATAGACGTTTGCCGATCTGCGCCGATAAGCGTAATGTGGTGGACACCTTGGGTTTGTATTTTTCTCATTTTTGTTTTTTGACAGGATTTACAAGATTGACAGGATTTGGGCTTGTGAATGCTGTCAGCTTGGTTGATCACAATAAATCAACGATTTGGCGGGCGTGGTCAATTTCGTCTGGGATGATGGTGTGGCCCATATTGGGGTAGATTTTTTCGGTGACGTGGCCGCCAAGCTGGGACAAAACGGCCGTTGTTTCCCGCACCCTCTCCACCGGAATATGAAAATCCACGTCGCTACAGCCAATAAAAATGGGCGTGCCGCCTAGCGAGCCGCTATAGTTGCGCGGTGTGCCGGGGGGGCCAATCACCCCGCCGCTAAAAACGAGCAGCCCGCCAAACCGCTGGGCATTACGCGCCACAAATTCGGAAGCCAGGCACGCTCCTTGGGAAAAGCCGCCGATGATGACGCGGCTGGCGGGAATGCCGGCCGACTCGATGTGGGTGAGCAGGGTGGAAACGGCCGTTAATCCTGACGACAGCCCCGGCTCATTTTGCGCCATCGGCGCCAAAAAACTGTAAGGGTACCACGTTTGGTTGGCCGCCTGCGGAGCCAGGTACGCCATCTGCCGGTGGGGCAGCAGCGAGGCCAATTCAAGAATAGAAACGGCCGTTGCCCCCCGCCCATGCAGCAAAATCATCGCCGCGTTCGCCTCGGCCAGCGGCACGCCTGCTGTTGCTACGGGTTGTGCTTGATGTGGGTTGAGGTTATTCATGCTCACGTTAGAGTCTATTGCGTATTACGCATTGCGTATTAGAAAGGGGTTTACGCAATACGCAATACGCAATACAGGTTTCACCTTGCATCAGGATGCACAAACCCCGGCACCGCTCGCTCAATTTCGCGGCGGTGGGGTTCCAGCCACGGGGGCAGCTTGAGGCTGGTGCCAAGTTCGGAAATTGGCTCGTCGTAATAAAAGCCGGGGGCATCGGTGGCGATTTCAAACAACACGCCGTTGGGTTCGCGGAAGTAGATGGAGTGGAAATATTGCCGATCTTGCACGGGGGTGGCCGGAATGCCCACGCCGCGCAGCTTGGCTAAATATTCCAACTGCTCGGCATCGTCTACGGTGCGGAAGGCGATGTGGTGGATGGTGCCAGCCCCGGTGCGGCCACGCGGCTGGCCGGGTCGCTCCACCAGGTCAAGGTAGAGGCCAATGTCGCTGGAGGCGCCGCGATAGCGGTGGCGGTTGCCTTCCTGCCCCACGAATTCGTAGCCAAGCTGTTGCTGCAAAATAACGGCCGTTCCACCCACCGACCCCACCCACAGCGTTGCCCCATAAAAACCACGAATAGCATGGTCGGCCGGCACCGACCCCGCCGCCCAGTGGCGAATTGTGGCTGGTTCGTCGCTGGCAATCAGCTCCAGGCGCATCCCGTCGGGGTCGGCAAAGGCAACAAGCTCAGCGCCAAAGCGGGTTTCGCGGCTGGTCGCTACGCCCAGCGCCGCCAACCGATCTTCCCAGTAGGCGAGGGCAGTGGGGGGGATGGTGTAGGAAACGGCCGTTACCTCCCCATTCCCCACCGTCCCCCGCGCCGCATTCGGCCAGGGGAAAAAGGTCATAATCGTCCCCGGCGTGCCAATCTCATCCCCATAGTAGAGGTGGTAGGTGCCGGGATCATCAAAATTCACCGTGGTCTTCACCAGCCGCTGCCCCAGCACCGTGTGGTAAAAATCCACGTTGCGCTGCGGGTCGCTGGCAAAGGCGGTTATGTGGTGAATGCCTTGTACGGCTTGCATAAATCTGCTCCTGATAGAGACAACCGACGACGGACGACCGACAGCAGCCTTCCATCATCGGTCGTCCGTCGTCGGTCATGGCTAAAAATCATCCAATGGGCTTCGCACGCCCATCGCCCCACGATTAACCACATGCGTATACACCATCGTTGTCTGCAAGTTTTTGTGACCCAGCAATTCCTGAATTGTCCGAATGTCCGTTCCCCGCTCCAGCAGATGTGTCGCAAAACTGTGTCGGAACGTATGTGGGCTAACGCGCTTGGGAATTTGCGCCGCTTCAGCCGCTTGTTTCACCGCGCGCTGAATTGTACTTTCATGTAGATGATACCGATACAGCGTTTTGCCATCCCCTCTGGGGTCAAGCGACAAGGTGGCAGACGGAAAAACGAACTGCCATGGCCACGCCGTTTCGGCATTGGGGTATTTTGTCGCTAGGGCGGTGGGTAAAGGAGCACGTCCGTGTCCACGCTGCAAATCGTCATGATGGCGTGCCTGCACCTCCTCTAAATGGCACTGCAAATCATCTATGAGCCGCTCAGGCAACGGGGTTGTGCGATCTTTTTGCCCTTTGCCGTCGCGCACCATAATCAGCCGCTGCCCGAAATCTATATCTTGCACCCGCAGCCGCAGCCCTTCCGTCACCCGCAGCCCGCCCCCGTAAAGCAGTTGGGAAATCAACAGTGGGGTTCCTGTCAACTGCGAGAAAACAGCCTGCACTTCGGCACGGGTCAAAACAACCGGCAGTCGCGTTGGCTTTTTTGCCCAAAGCACGTCCACATAGCCAAGCGGCTGTTCAAGCACATCATTGTACAAGAACAGCAAGGCACTTAACGCTTGATTTTGGGTTGAGGCAGCCACATTGCGCTGCAATGCCAAATCCTTTAAGAAAGCTTCAACTTCCGGCTTTCCCATTTCTGCTGGGTGCTTTTTGTCGTGGAACAAAATATAGCGTTTTGCCCAGCCAACATAAGATTGTTCTGTGCGGTAAGAATAGTTTCGCAACCGTATTCTTTCTTTGACCTGATCGAGTAATTTGGGTTTTTGCTGAGTTGGTTTCATTGAAATACGCGACAAACTCCTGTATACTGCTCATGCGTGTTTTAATTGTTCAGCATAGGTTTATCAGGCACAGTCGCTGCATAAACCTACGAATTCAAGCTTATGCCGCAACTTCTGCCTATTTTTGTTGAGAATAACAGGTTTATACTGCAAAACGTGCTGCCTAACAAGAAAAACGTAGGTTTATGCTGCACCCGTGCAGCATAATAATATGTTGCACGAAACACAT
>JAGQGA010000054.1:0-8452 GCA_020432595.1 Anaerolineales bacterium
GCCAGTCCATGGGCAAGCTTAGCCAGGGTGTTGGCGCTGGCGGGGGCGATGAGCAATAAATCGGCCGTTTCCCCCAGCCCGACGTGGCGTATGTGTTCATCGAGGCTCCACATGTCGCTAAAAACGGGGCGGCCAGTGATGGAGCGAAAGGTGAGCGGGGTGACAAACTGCTGGGCGGCTTCGGTTAGCACCACATCTACCAGCACCCCGGCCTGCGTCAGCTTGGAGGCGAGGTCAACGGCTTTGTAGCAGGCGATGGAGCCGGTGACACCCAATACGATTTGTTTTCCTTGCAGCACGGTGATTGTTTCCATGGGGGAAAGTTTAGTCGGGTGGGGGGATTTTGGCTAGTAGGGTTTGAGGGAGGCGGGGAACAGCCGTTTGGTATGTCGTGTGGAAATGAAGGGAAACGGCCGTTTGCCTATCTTGCGCCAATAAAAATTTTGCAAAACCAAATCGTTCTCCTAAAAAGCATCATCTAAGGTTTCTGCGCTTTGTAATTGAGCCAGTGAGGTATAGCGGGGGGCTTGAGGAGCTTTGACGCGGCCTTTTGGGATGAGTTTGATGGGCTTGGGGAGTTCTTGGGCGGGTTCGGTGAAGTAGAGGATGTATTTGTTGGTGTCACGCCAGGGCTGGATGTCGCGTACTTCGGCAATATGCGTGATGGCGGAGATGGGGGCCACGCGGTAGGTGGCAAGATATTTGATTTTGTTGATCATGCTGCTGTGGATGCGTATGGCTCGCCAGCAGTCTTGGCCGAGGAAGGTTTCTTGAAAGCCTTCGTCACGGGCAGGTACGACGACGGTGTTGATTTCTGAGGGGTCGATGGTACGTAAGGGGGTTACGGCGGTTTTGGCTGGGGATGGCTCGGTTTCGGTTACGTCGTATAAAAATGGCTCGAATTGGTAGATGCGGTCGCCATTAGGAGAGCGGTAGCGTTGGAAGGTGATGATTTCGACGGGGAATTTGAAGCGGTCGTGCAGGACTTTTTCGAGTTCGTCTGGCATTTCGTCGATGATGACGAGGGCGTTGAAGGCATCACGCTGGTAGAGCATTTGCTCCAGGAGATAGTCAATATTTTCATAGCCATTGGTGGCGGCATATTGAGCGCATTGTTCCCAGCTTGCTGGCTCGGCGGCTAAGCCGTCCTTAATGATTTGTTTGACGCGCTGGGGGGACATTTCAAAGGAGAGGGAAAATTGGAGGATTTGGACGGCAATGTGGTTGAGGGGGTCGTGGGCGGCTAGTTCGTTTTCGACAAAGTAGAGCTTTGGCTCTTTTTTGCTAGTGAGGTCGAGGAGGTAGCCATCAGGAATGTTTTGGCGTTTGCCGTAGATGCCGATTTTACGTTTAAGGTCGAGGTAGATGCGGGCGGAGCCGAAAAGGGTGTGGCGGGCTTCGACGATGGCGGTTTCAAGATCTTTTTCGCGTTCAAAGGGTTCGATGGTGTAGGTTTTGGTGGGTGTCCAGAGCATGATGATTTTTCCTTAGCTTGTTATGGATAAGTTTAAGCAGTATAGTCTTTCTGTTGCAATCATTTTTGTCTCGTCATAGTTGTAATAGGTTGATAAGTCTGTTAGTTCATTAAGATTAGAAGACTTGGGTTCATTAGAATAAGCCATTGTATTACCCTGTGCCTGTCCGTAGCATGTGGGCGAATTCGTGGGGCATGGTGGTGGCTTCGATGGCTTGGGCGGCCTGTTCGATGTCGTAGGGGACGCGGACAAATTCAACGGTCAGGTGGTTGGAAACGGCCGTTAATACCACATACCCGGCTCGCGGATCGCCATCTTTTGGCTTGCCCACGCTGCCGGCGTTGATGACGTGGCGGCCATCGGGCAGGGTGCGGTGATAGGGCAGATGGGTGTGGCCGCATACCAGCACATCGGCTCCGGCCAAATCGAGCAGCCGCGCTAGGCTGGCTTCGGGGCGGTCGGCATAGAGGTATTCGTTGATGCGGCGGGGGCTGCCGTGAACCAGTGCCACCCGCAGCTTGCCCAGCAGCACCATCATGGTCATCGGTAGATTTCGCAAATAGGCTTTGTGGTCGGCGGTGACGTGGGCGTTTGTCCAGGCAATGGAGCGTTTGCCAAGTTCCTGGGCATCCGGCGTTTTGTAGGCGCAGCCGCAGTCGTCACTGTCATGTCCCACGCCGTAATCGTAGTTGCCCATGAGCGTGGGTATGTCATGCTCACGGATAAATCCCACTACTTCATTTGGCTTTACGCCGTAGCCAACAAGATCGCCCAGGCAGAAGCGGCGGTGGTTGTGATGGGTGTTTAGGTGGTGATAAACGGCCGTTAACGCCGGTAAATTGCCATGAATATCGCCAAAAATGGTCATTTGTTCCATATGTGTCTCCTTCAAATACGATTGAGAGATTGGGTACTTTAACAATTTATCACCCAGTCTCTCAATCTCCTAGTCTCCTGCCTCATTTTAGCCCGATGTTGAGCAAAAGTTGAGCGAATTCGCCACGCGAGCGCGGGGCGGGGTATACTTTCTTTATGCTTGGATTAGATATTGCTACCCTACTTGCTCGGGCGATTGTGTTGCTCATCGCCTTTACCATTCATGAACTGGCTCACGCCGTTACCGCCGACCGGCTGGGCGACCCCACGCCGCGCCGTCAAGGACGGATTACGCTGAACCCGCTGGCGCACCTGGATCCCATTGGCACGTTGATGCTGCTGATTTCGGGGTTTGGCTGGGCCAAGCCGGTGATGGTTCAGCCCGCTTATTTGCGCGGCAACCCCCGCACCTCGATGGGGATTGTGGCGGCGGCGGGGCCGCTGTCGAATTTGCTGATGGCGATTGTGGCGGCGATTCCACTGCGGCTGGGGCTGGTGGATATGAGCATCCGCAGCAGCAGCACGGTGTTCCCATCGCTGTCGTTTTTGCTGTTCCAGTTCATTTTTATCAACCTGATTTTGCTCTTTTTCAACCTGATTCCTATTCCGCCGCTGGACGGGTTTAAGATTTTAACGGCCGTTCTCCCCGCTGAAATGGCATATCAATTACGGCCATTGGAGCAGTACGGCTTTATGATTTTGCTGCTGGCAATTTTTATTTTGCCCAACATGGGAATTGACATTTTGGGCTGGCTGGTGCAAACCCCCACCCTACAGGCATTTTCGCTCATCACTGGTTACTAATCATGGCGCGAGTCGGGTATCGGGTGCGGCAATTTGGGCTGTTGCTGTGGCCGCAGCCGTTAACGGCCGTTGAGCGACAAGAAGTAGAAGCCATATTGTCGCAACGGCAGCTACTGCTTTTTGCTGAATTTGCCCCCAGCGACCAGCGGCATAGCTACCGGGTGCTGCAAACGCTTCTGGCGGCGGGGGAAATGGAGCCGTCGCTGCTGGTGGCGGCACTGCTCCACGACATTGGCAAGATTTGCCACCCTATTTATGTCTGGGATCGGGTGTTGATTGTGCTGGGCGAGGCGTTTTTACCCCGGCAGGTGGCGGTGTGGGGTGGGGGTGAGGTGAGTGGCTGGAAACGGCCGTTTGTCATCCGCGCCAAACATCCCGCTTGGGGAGCCGACCTGGTGCATGCCGCCGGAGCCACACCCCTGACGGTGCGGTTGATAGCCCGCCATCAAGACAAATTGCCCGCCAACTCAACCAGTCACGAAGACAAATTGCTGGCGTGGCTACAGTGGGCGGATGATCAGAATTAGGCGGTGGGAAGGGTAATCAGTAATCAGTAATCGGTGATCGGTACAACTGAATACTGATTACCGATTACCGATTACTTTTTGGTAAAGGTGAAACAATGCAAGCACAAACCATAACCATCATCGGAATGGAGCGGCTGGGGGTGTCGGTGGCGTTGGCGCTGCGGGCAGCGCTGCCGCAGGTGACGCTGGTTGGGCATGATAAGGATGGCTCTACTGCCCGTGAGGTGAAGGAAAAAATGGGGGCCGTTGACAAGGTGGAGTGGAATTTGGTGCGGGCGGCGGCGCAGGCTGATATTGTGGTGCTGGCGGTGCCGTTTGTGGAACTGCGCGAGACGCTGGAGGCGATTGGGCACGATTTGCAGACCCACACCCTGCTGCTGGATATGTCTAGCCTAAAAGGGCCGGGGGTAAAATGGGCGGCCAAAGCGATTCACGGCGGCCATTATGTGGGGGTGCGGCCGGTGCTGGCAGCCAATGTACTAGAAGATGGGCGGACGGACTACACGGCGGCAACGGCCGATTTGTTCAAAAACAGCGTCTTTTGCCTGATGCCGACGGCTGATGTGGATGCGCGGGCGGTGCAAACGGCCGTTCATTTCGGCCAACTCCTCGGTGCCACCCCCTACTTTCTCGACCCGCACGAATACGACAGCCTCATTCAAGGGGTGGAAACTGTGCCGGGGCTGATGGCGGCGGCGATGTATGGGGCGATTAGCAAGGAAACGGGCTGGCGCGATATGCTTCGCTTTGCCAACCAATCGTTTGCCCTGACCACCCAGCCGCTGGGCAACGGCGAAGATGTGGCACAATTGGCGCTCTATGACCAGCAGGCGACGCTGCGCTGGCTTGATGCCTTTTTGGGTGAGCTGCAACTGGTGCGCCAGTGGGTGCAGCAGGGGGATCGCCACAGCCTGACGGCGCTGTTGGGGCAAATGGGGGATCACCGTGCGGCGTGGCTGCGTGACCGGGCGAAGAATGATTGGGCGGAGGCCAAAATGCCAACGGTGGAGAATCGCGGCCTGACGGAGCAGATGTTGGGCAGTTGGGTATCGGAACGGATGGGGCGGGATGAGTGAGGCAGGGGAGGTGAGAAAGGGAGAGGGGGGAAAACGGCCGTTGCGCATCCTCATGATCGCCCCCACCTCCTTCTTTAGCGACTACGGCGGCCACATCCGCATTCTTGAAGAAACCCGAACTCTGCTGGCAATGGGGCATCAGGTGCGAATCGTTACCTATTATAAAGGAAGCAACCTCCCCGGTCTCGACATTCGCCGCACCCCACCCTTGCCCTGGCACACCGAATACGAAGTTGGCTCCTCCCGCCACAAAATTGCTTTTGATGTCTATCTTTCCATCCAATCCCTCATCGAAGGGATACGCATGAGACCCGATGTGATTCACGGCCACATGGGGGAAGGGGCGCTGATTGGCGGCGTGTTATCCCGTCTGCTGCGCGTGCCGCTCGTTTTTGATTTTCAGGGATTGATGACGGCGGAAATGGTGGATCACAAATTTCTTGACCCCAACGGCCTTGTCTACCCCTGGATGTACCGCCTAGAGCGGTTTTTTTCCACCCGGCTGCCCCACGCCATTCTCACCAGCTCCCTTCGCGCCCGCCAAATTTTGCACAACGAATTTGCCATTCCCCTCAGCAAAATCCATCCCCTGCCCGATTGCGCCGACACTACCCGCTTTGACCCACAAACCATTTCCACGGAGGCGCAGCAAAAAATTCGGCAACGATACAACATCCCGGTGGATCGGGTTATCGTAGCCTACCTGGGGCTGCTTACCGATTATCAGGGTACGCCCCATCTCATTGAGGCTGCTGCCCATTTCAAACAGCAGCAGGCCAATGTTCACTTCTTGGTCATGGGCTATCCTGATGTGGATCGCTACCAGGCGATGGCGGCCAAACGGGGGGTGGGTGATATGATGACGTTTACGGGTAAGGTAGAGTACCGTGATGCCCCCACCTATTTGTCGCTGGGGGATATTGCCGTGGCTCCCAAGATGTCGTCAACCGAAGGCAGCGGCAAGCTATTGAATTATATGGCGCTGTGCCAGCCGGTGGTGGCGTATGAAACGCCGGTGCATCGAGAATATTTGGGGGATTTGGGAGTGTACGCGCCGGTGGGAGACATTGCGGCCTTTACGCGGGGGATCGAATGGCTGGTGGCAAATCCGCAGGAGCGGGCGCGGTTGGGGCGGCTTTTGCGCCAGCGGGCGTTGGAAAAGTACAGTTGGCGGGCGGCGGGGGAGAAAATTGTGCGGTTGTATGAGGAATTAACGGCCGTTTCATAAGATTCCCATAAAATCTGTCATTCAATAGGTTGACACCTTGACTGTGTCCTCATATACTACAAGTTCGCGCATCATAGCGTGTTCTTACAACATGCTTTGGAGCCGCAGCGAATGTAACAAAGAAGTACCACAACGAGAAGGGGTGTAAACTGCTGTTGCACCCCTTGTTTGTGGTAGTTAATAAACAAAACAAACACTGTTGGCTAATAGTAGATTTGTCTTGTTGGTGTAAGTAAGAGCTTAGAGTTAGGAGCAGGTGAGTAATACATGCCAAAAAGTATAATCAAAACATATGCTCAGACGACGCGCCCAATGGATTTGCCAAGTTTGATTGATATTCAGCTTGACTCTTTTGAGCGGTTTACCAGTGAAGGGCTTGCCGAACTATTTGATGAAGTTTCCCCTATTGAGAGTTTTAACGGCGACCTCAAACTATATTTCCCTTCCAATCGCCCAGAAACCGAGGGGTTTGATCTCAAATACTGGTTTGGTGAACCAAAATACAGCGTGGAAGAGTGCGTTGAGCGTGACATGAGCTATGCGGCACCGCTTTATGTGAAGGCGATGCTTTACAGTGCGGATACCGACCAGCCGATTGTGCAGGATATTTTCGTTGGCGATTTTCCGCTGATGACGCCGGCCGGAACGTTTATCATCAACGGTACTGAGCGTGTTGTGGTGAGCCAGCTTATTCGTTCACCTGGTGCCTATTTTGAAATTGAGGAAGAGCGCGTGACCGGCAGGCCGCTTTCCATGGGCAAGCTCATCCCTGATCGAGGCGCGTGGATGGAGTTTGAAACGCGCAAGACCGATTACCTCACCGTCAAATTTAACCGCAAGCGCACCGTGCCAGTGACCTTGTTCCTGCGGGCTATGGCGGCCGTTAATGACGGGCTAGACAATCCGCTTATTGTTGACGGTACTGATGAAGAGCTGTTGGCCTTGTTTGAAGATATTGATACCAACGGTGAGCATCTCTACATTCAGGGCAGTATTGAGCAAGAGCCGCTGTGGGACGTTGACAAACCCATTGCCGAGCAAGCTCTCATTGAATTTTACAAGCGGATGCGCCCTGGTGACCCGCCGACTTTAGAAAACGCCGTGCAATATTTGCACGAACAGCTTTTTGACTCGCGCCGCTATGATTTAGCGCGAGTAGGGCGGTACAAGCTCAACAAGCGGCTAAATCTGCAAGATAGTGTGCCGTTAGAGCATCGCACTATCACCCAGCACGACATTGTGCAGTTGGTGCGCCGGATGATTTTGATCAACAACGGCCAGGAAGGGGCGGATGATATTGACCATTTGGGCAATCGCCGCATCAAGACGGTGGGCGAACTGCTACAAGCCAAGCTGCGCGTGGGGCTGCGCCGGATGGAGCGGGTGGTGCGTGAGCGTATGTCCATTCGTGAAAGCGAGAATGTGACCCCCATTGGCTTGATTAATATTCGCCCCGTGGTGGCTGCTATTCGGGAGTTCTTTGGCAGTTCGCAGTTGAGTCAGTTTATGGAGCAAGCCAATCCGTTGGCTGAATTGACCCACAAGCGCACGCTGTCGGCGTTGGGGCCGGGCGGTTTGCGCCGGGAGCGGGCGGGCTTTGAAGTGCGTGATGTGCACCACAGCCACTATGGCCGTATTTGCCCCATTGAAACACCGGAAGGACCAAACATTGGTCTTATCGGCCGTTTGGCAACCTATGGCCGCGTTAACAAATATGGCTTTGTTGAAACGCCATATCGCCGCGTGCGGAATACCATCGCTGGCAATAGTGACGAGTTGGTGGGGCATGATGCGTTCCGTAACGTGGTAGACCCCAACACGGGTGAAATTGTTGTGGCGGCCAATGAAACGATTACTGAAGCGCATGCGCAAGCGATTCGTGAGGCGGGGATTGATCAGGTCAGTGTTGTTCCCTATGTGACCGATGACGTGGTTTATATGTCGGCTGATGAGGAAGACCATTACACCATTGCCCAGGCAAATGCCCAATTGGATGCGCGTAACCAGTTTGTGGATGCTCGTGTGTCTTCACGCCGTAACCAGAATTTCCGCTTTACTTCGGTGCAGCGGGTGGACTTTATGGACGTGGCACCACGCCAGATTGTGGGCGTGTCGGCGGCGTTGATTCCGTTTTTGTCGCATGATGATGCCAACCGGGCGCTGATGGGTTCCAACATGCAGCGGCAGGCTGTGCCATTGTTGCAACCACATGTGCCGATTGTTAGCACGGGGATGGAGCTTCAGGCAGCGTACAACTCTGGGCAGGTTGTGTTGAGCAAGGGTGAGGGTGAGGTTGTCAGTGTTACCGGTGACCAGATTATGGTGGTGAGCGAGAATGGGCCGCAGGTTTACAACTTGCGTAAATACAACCGCTCGAACCAAAGCACCTGTATTGACCAACGGCCGATTGTGGTGAAGGGGCAGCGGGTGGAAAAAGGCACCGTGTTGGCCGATAGCTCTTCAACT
>JAGQGA010000054.1:8550-9723 GCA_020432595.1 Anaerolineales bacterium
CTGTATTGACCAACGGCCGATTGTGGTGAAGGGGCAGCGGGTGGAAAAAGGCACCGTGTTGGCCGATAGCTCTTCAACCCAATATGGTGAGTTGGCGCTGGGTCAGGATGTGCTGGTGGCGTTTCTTTCCTGGGAGGGTGGCAACTTTGAGGATGCTATCCTGGTAAGTGAGCGGCTGGTACGGAACGACTTGTTTACCTCGGTGCATATTGAGAAGCATGAAATTGAGGCGCGGGATACCAAGCTGGGGCCGGAAGAAATCACTTATGATATTCCGAATGTCAGTGAAGACGCGCTGAAGGATTTGGATGAGCGTGGCATCATTCGGATTGGAGCTGATGTCAAAGAAAACGACATCTTGGTCGGTAAGATTACCCCCAAGGGTGAAAAGGAATTAAGCCCGGAAGAAAAATTGCTACGTGCCATTTTTGGTGACAAGGCGCGTGAGGTGAAAGATTCGAGCTTGCGTCTGCCGCATGGGGCGCGGGGTAAGGTGGTGGATGTGCAGGTGTTTGACCGCCAGCATGACCGTGACCTTCCGGCCGGCGTGGAGACGATGGTACGGGTGAGCGTGGCGCAGCGTCGTAAATTGTCCGAAGGTGACAAGATGGCGGGGCGGCACGGGAACAAGGGTGTGATCTCGAAGGTCGTGCCGATTGAAGATATGCCGCATTTGGCCGACGGCACGCCGATTGACATTATTCTTAGTCCGTTGGGTGTGCCGGGTCGTATGAACATTGGGCAGGTTTTGGAAACACACCTGGGCTGGGCGGCGCGGCGGCTTGGTTTCCGGGCGGTAACGCCGGTGTTTGATGGGGCCAGTGAGCGTGAGATTCAATCTGAACTTGGCCGTGCCTGGCTGGTTGATCGGGCTTGGGATGTGGCAACGGCGTGGGCTTGGGATTGGCTCAATGAAATTGACTATGATGTAGAACTGCTCAAGGATGACCGGGAAGCGCGGCTGCTGTTTATTACAAGCTGGCTGGGCGATCTGGGATATGATGCGAGCCGTTTGGATGTGGATGTAGATTATGCCCGGCAGTCGGTGGCGCGGGAATGGGTGCGAAGCCGTGGTTGGGATCCTCATGGTATTTTTATTGAACCTGAGGCTTGGCCTGAGACGACAAAGGGGCAGTGGGAACCGTTGAATGACCTGGCGATTGAGGCTTGTGT
>JAGQGA010000054.1:9819-12145 GCA_020432595.1 Anaerolineales bacterium
TGTACGTGAATGGTTCCAATTGGCGTTGGAGCGGCATGGCAATGAATTGCCGAAAGCGGTTCATGTTGATGTCAAGGCAATGGATTTGGATGATTTGCGTGTTTTGGCGAACCAAATAACGGCCGTTACGCATGAGCCACTGCCGATCTTGGGCAAAGAAAAGCTGGTTGATGGGAAGACGGGACGGCCGTTTGACCAGCCTGTCACCGTTGGTATTCTCCACATGCTCAAGCTAGCACACTTGGTTGAAGATAAAGTCCATGCCCGGTCAACCGGGCCGTACTCACTGGTGACGCAGCAGCCGTTGGGTGGTAAAGCCCAGTTTGGTGGTCAGCGGTTTGGTGAGATGGAAGTGTGGGCGCTGGAGGCCTATGGTGCGGCGCATACGTTGCAAGAGATGCTGACGGTGAAGTCAGATGATGTTCAGGGGCGGGTTAAGACGTATGAATCCATTGTCAAGAGTGAGCGTATTGAGGAGCCGGGTGTTCCGGCATCTTTCCGGGTGCTAGTGAAAGAGCTGCAAAGCTTGGGGCTGGCGGTGGAAGCGGTTACAGACAGTGGTGATGTCATTCGTTTTGGCAAGGAAGATGATAAACGGCGTAATAGTGATAATCGCCGTGCTTGGACTGGTGGGATGACAGATTTTCGTTAGTGCAGAATCGCTTTGGCTTTTAGGCTGGAAAACGGCCGTTAAAGTCAACATTACTGTTTGACAAACAAACCCATTGTGGTAGAATTCACATTCGTATGTCTGTTCTATAACATAGGATAACTGACGAAAAACTGTAGTTACCAACAATAAAAGCAATCGACTGGAGGCCATCGAGTTGTAAAACTGTGATGGCCTCCGTTTGTCGAATAGTGGCGGCATCAACTGCCCCCCCCAGTTATTAAAAACGACAATACTTGGGTGAAGCTGAGTAGTTATAAGCTTCAGCGTAGGCGTAGAATCCATGCATTTGCGTCGAGTGGAATGAGGTAAATGCAGTATCTGTCTCTGTGTCAAATTCGGTTTTGATATGAGACAATGAGATTGTTAGACGAAGAAATTTTTTTAGGAAAAGTGTAGACAAAAAGGGAGAAAAAGCGTGCCTACTATTAATCAACTTGTACGCAAAGGGCGGAAAGCCAAGTCGAAGAAAAGCACAGCCCCAGCCCTGCAATGGACATTTAATTCCTTCAAGCAGCGCAGAACGCGACAGCCGAAGGGGGCACCACAAAAGCGCGGTGTCTGTACGCAAGTGAAGACCATGACACCGAAAAAACCTAATTCGGCTTTGCGTAAGGTTGCGCGTGTACGCTTGTCAAATGGTATTGAAGTGACAGCTTATATTCCTGGCGAATCACATAGCTTGCAGGATCACTCGGTAGTCTTGATTCGGGGTGGTCGTGTAAAGGATTTGCCAGGTGTTCGTTATCACATCGTGCGTGGTGCTTTGGATGCAACTGGGGTTGATCGTCGCCGTAAGGGACGTTCTAAATATGGCGCAAAACGCCCGAAGGGCAAATAGTTAGGGGATTGAAAGATGCCAAGACGTTTTAAACCAGAGAAACGGCCGGTCGAACCGGATGTACGCTATAACAATGAGCATGTGTCAATGTTTGTAAACCGTCTGATGCGGGATGGTAAGAAAAGCACAGCACTGCGTGTAATCTACGATAGTTTTGATCTGATTGAAGACCGGGCTAAACGTAGCCCTGTGGAAGTTTTTGAGCAGGCGCTGAAAAACGTGATGCCTCAAATTGAGGTAAAGCCTCGCCGTGTGGGTGGGGCTACCTATCAGGTTCCTGTTCCAGTGGATGGGGAGCGGCAGGTATCATTGTCTATGCGTTGGTTGCTCATGGCGGCTCGGAGCAGAAACGGCCGTTCTATGTCAGAGAAATTAGCGGCTGAATTTATGGATGCCGCCAACAACCAAGGTGCTGCCGTCAAGCGACGTGACGATACGCATCGCATGGCAGAAGCGAACCGTGCTTTTTCGCACTATCGCTTCTAGACCAATTCTTATATTTTAGGTAGGTACTGGAAGACATGAGTCGTCATCTAGAAAAAATCCGTAATATCGGCATTATTGCCCACATTGACGCTGGTAAAACAACAACAACTGAACGCATCCTCTACTACACCGGCGTTATTCATCGCATGGGTGAAGTACACGAAGGAACTGCTACCATGGATCACATGGTGCAGGAGCAAGAACGCGGTATTACGATTACTTCTGCTGCAACAACGACCTCTTGGCTTGAACATCAAATCAACATTATTGACACCCCAGGTCACATTGACTTTACCGCTGAAGTTCAGCGTAGTTTACGTGTGCTTGAC
>JAGQGA010000054.1:12244-15116 GCA_020432595.1 Anaerolineales bacterium
CATCAAATCAACATTATTGACACCCCAGGTCACATTGACTTTACCGCTGAAGTTCAGCGTAGTTTACGTGTGCTTGACGGGGGTGTTGTTGTGTTTGACGCTGTAGCTGGGGTTGAGCCGCAATCTGAAACGGTGTGGCGGCAAGCGGACGAATACAACGTACCGCGTATTTGCTTTGTCAACAAAATGGATCGTATAGGTGCCGATTTTGCCCGTACTATTGGCATGATTCGTGAGCGTCTGAACGGCAAACCAATTGCCATTCAATGGCCCATTGGTCAAGAATCTGATTTTCGGGGTATTGTCGATCTCGTGACCATGCAAGCCTATGTTTGGGATGATGATGACCTAGGAGCAACGGCAAAGGTTACAGACATCCCGGACGATGTGCTTGATGATGTTGAAATCGCTCGTCATGAAATGGTTGAGCTGATCGCCGACACAGACGACGATTTGATGACAAAATATTTGGAAGAAGAGGAGATTACCGTTGATGAGCTACGTGCCGCTTTGCGTAAAGCAACGGTAACGGGTAAGGCAACGCCGGTTTTGTGTGGCACAGCATTAAGAAACAAAGGTGTGCAGCGCGTCCTCGATGCAATTGTTTACTATCTTCCCTCTCCCTTAGATATTCCGGCTGTTCGTGCAACTGTCCCTGGCACTGATGAAATTGTGTTGCGGCACCCCAACGACGACGAGCCATTGGCAGCATTGATCTTTAAGATTGTAACTGACCCCTATGTGGGCAAACTTGCTTACTTCCGTGTTTATTCTGGCGTGCTGAAGACGGGTGATTCGGTTATGAACACCAACAAAAACCGCCGGGAACGCATTGGGCGTATCTTGCGTATGCACGCTGATCGCCGTGAAGATGTGACGGAAATACATGCTGGTGACATTGCTGCAACGCTGGGTCTAAAACAAACTTTTACAGGTGATACGCTTGCTGATTCGAGTGAGCCGGTCGTTTTGGAAGCCATTGAGTTCCCCGAACCGGTCATTTCTTTGGCAATTGAGCCAAAGAGTACAAAAGATCAGGAAAAAATGGGGCTGGCATTACGTGCTTTGGCTGAGGAAGACCCCACTTTCCAGATTCGAACAGATGATCAAACGGGTCAGACGGTTTTGTATGGGATGGGTGAACTGCACCTTGAAGTGTTGGTTGACCGTATGCTGCGCGAATTTAAGGTGATGGCGAATGTCGGCCGGCCTAGCGTTGCCTATCGTGAGACCATTACCCGAAAGGTTGAGGACATTGAAGGACGTTTTGTTCGTCAATCAGGTGGTCGCGGTCAATTTGGGCATGTGGTTATCAATATGGAGCCGCTGGAGCCAGGCTCCGGGTTTATATTTGAGAACAAAATTGTTGGGGGCGTTATTCCGCGTGAGTACATTTCGCCTGTTGAAGATGGCATTAAAGAGGCGATGTCCAGCGGTGTTTTAGCTGGGTATCCTGTCGTGGATTTGAAAGTGTCCTTGTACGATGGCTCCTTCCACGAAGTTGACTCCTCGGAAATGGCGTTCAAGATTGCTGGTTCGATGGCTTTCAAAGCCGGTATGCAGAGAGGAAAACCTGTGCTGTTGGAGCCAGTGATGAAGCTCGAAGTTGTTGCGCCAGAGGAAAACACGGGTGATGTCATTGGGAACCTTTCGGCCAATCGTGGCATGATTGAAGGAATGGAGATGCGAGCTGGCTTGCAGGCTGTAAAAGCACTTGTACCGTTAGCCGAAATGTTTGGCTATGCTACCCGCTTGCGTTCTATGACACAGGGACGTGGTACGTTTACGATGGAGTTTGCTCACTATGCTCCGTTAAATGACAACCTCGCTAAAGATGTATTGAGTGGAAAGCGGTAAAACGCTGTAGTGAGATGGGAACGGAGCACTTTATTCGTTCAAAGCCCCATGTCAACATTGGCACGATAGGTCATGTTGATCATGGCAAGACAACTTTGACGGCCGCTATTACCAAAGTGCTCTCGCTACGTGGACTAGCAGAATTTTGTTCGTTCGATCAGCCTGATGGCTTGCTTGAAGAAAAAAAATCTAACAGTTCAATTGACATTTCATATGTCGAATATGAAAGTGACCAGCGGCACTATGCGCATATAGATTGCCCTGGTCACCGTGATTACGTTAAAAACATGATCGCTGGAGCCGCCCAGATGGATGGTGCAATTTTAGTTGTATCAGCACCAGATGGGGTGAATTTGCAAACCCGAGAGCATATTTTACTGGCTCGGCAAGCCGAAGTTTCATCTATGGTCATTTTCCTCAATAAGGTTGACATGGTAGATGATGAGGAAGTGTTGGAGTTAGTTGAGCTTGAACTACGGGATTTGTTGGAGGAATATGGCTTCCCTGGCGATGAAATACCATTGATTCGTGGAAATGCGCTGGCGGCTTTAACGTGCCAAAGTGAGACCCCAACTGCTGAGGCATATGTGTCTATTTTTGAGCTGCTGCGCACGATAGATGAATACATTCCGCAGCCGATACGCCAAAAAGATAGCCCTTTTGTGATGCTGGTGGGAGAAGTTCTCTCGATGCAGGAGTATGGCCCAATAGTGGTGGGTTGTGTAGCACAGGGAACGTTGCGGTGTGGGTCTCAGGTAGAGATTGTGGGGCTTAGTAGGGATGTGCGTCAGGCCACAGTTGTATCAATGGAGATGTTCCACAAATACCTTGACCAGGTGGAAGCAGGCGATTTTGTGAGCATTTTGCTTGGCGGAATTGCTGCAAGCGAAGTGGAACGAGGCCAGGTTGTGACGACACCTGGTTCAATTCGACCCCGCAGCCTGTTTGAAGGTGAAGTATACTTTTTGCGGCAGGATGAGGGTGGTCGTCAAGACCCTTTTTTCTCTGGGTATTG
>JAGQGA010000550.1 GCA_020432595.1 Anaerolineales bacterium
CTCGTGCGCCTCTTGCGCCGTTTTGGAGCGCGTTTTATACACCGGCGGCGTAGCTGGCACATATTCCGCGCCAAACTTCTTGCCAATATACGCCCGCGCCTCCTCCTGCGCCTCGGCCGAAACGGTCACGCTGTCGGTACGCATATAGGTAATCAACCCAACAGTGCCTTCTTCGCCCAAGTCGGTTCCTTCGTAAAGCTGCTGCGCCAGCCGCATCGTCTTGCTGGTGCCAAAGTTAAGCTGCCGCGAGGCTTCCTGCTGCAAGGTGCTGGTGGTAAAGGGAGCCGCCGGCCGACGCTGCCGCTGCCCCAGTTTGACCTCGCCCACGGTCCACGCTGCTTTTTGCAGCGCGTCCAAATGGGGCTGCACGGCAGCCTGGGAATCGAGTTTGGGCGTTTCCCCTTCAAATTTGTGGAATTTGGCACGGAAAAACGGCCGTTCTGCCTCCCCCGCATACTTTTCCTGGCTCAACTCCGCTTCCAGCGACCAATACTCCTCGGTGACAAAGCTCTCAATCTCGCGCTCCCGTTCCACCACCAGCCGCACCGCCACCGACTGCACCCGGCCGGCCGACAGCCGACCCCGCACCTTGCGCCACAGCAGCGGGCTTAAATTATAGCCAACCAGCCGATCCAAAATACGCCGCGCCTGCTGCGCCTCCACCCTGTCCATGTCAATCTCACGCGGGTGGTTAAACGCCTCCTGCACCGCCTTCTTCGTAATCTCGTGGAATACGACACGCTTTGTCCGCCCCGGCTCCATCTCCGCCGACTCCAAAACGTGCCATGCAATCGCTTCCCCTTCGCGGTCAGGGTCAGTTGCCAGGTAAATCTCTTTCGCCTTCGCCGCCGCCGCCTTCAGGTCATTCACCGTCTTGCGTTTGTCATTTGGCACCCGGTATTCTGGCGCAAACTCATTTTCCACGTCCACGCTCAGCCGCGACTTCAGCAAATCCCGCACATGCCCCACGCTCGATTTCACCGTGTAGCCACGCCCCAAATATTTGCCAATCGTCTTCGCCTTCGCTGGCGATTCCACCACCACTAACTTCCCAGCACGACGCGGCTCACTTTCCGCTTCCTGGCTCTTCTTCTTTGGGCGCGTCACCACTGGCTTTTCCAACCCTTCATGCGCCGCCGTATAACCCGGCTTATAAATCGTTCCACCACAAACCGGGCACACACCCCGCGTTCCCGGCGATCCATTCGCCGCAAACTCTGGTTTGGGATCCATGATTTCTCGTTTCTCTCGACACTTAAAGCAATAACCTTCCAATTGCTCTTCTTCCTTCAACTGGATACAAACTTGCTCACACAAACACCCCCACTAGCAAAAGCATTGCCCAAAAGACAAGAAAATTGAGAATTGAAAACCAAGAATGAGCCTTTTGTTCTCAATTCTCAATTCTCAATTCTCAATTTATGACTGTATGTATACCAGTTTTAACTAGCTATATTTTTCTAAATCAGTTCCATCCAGGCCGTTTACAATTTTCTTAACCAGCGGTATCTTATCTTTGTGTACCACCAGCACGGCATCTTCCGTGTTTACCACAATCACGCCGTCAAGTCCAATCGTAACCAATAATTTGTCATCTTGGTAATTGTAAACCAGACAGTCGCGGGCATCATCCACAATAGTCAACCCTTTTGTCACATTCGCAGCTACATCAGAATTAACCGCTTCTTTCAGCGCATACAATGTCCCAGGATCACTCCATCCCATTTCCGCATGAAGCACCCGCGCTTGCTCTGGAGCCACATGCACTAAAATAGCGTCATCAAAGCTCATTTCGTCAAGCGTTGGGTAAATACGATGTAAAGTTTCCTGGTAATGCATGCAGCCAATGGCTGCCTCAATATCGCCCAAACAGGTTGCCATACCGGGCTGGTGTTGGGCATACAGCGACCGCACAAAGCCAATGGTGGTAACAAAATACCCTGTGTTCCAAACATGGGTCTTGTTGACAAACATCTCTTGGCACAGCGCCAACGCCGGCCGATAGGTCAGCGAGTTATACCCATAATAAGGCATTCCGTCCACCGCGCCAACCTGCTCACCCAGCCCCAACCAGCCCAAATTATCATTGGCAAAGCGGGGCGTTTCGCCAATAAACAGAATTTTGGCCTCATCATTTGCCAAAAGCTGCTCAGCCGCACCCATCACTCGCAGGAAGTTGGGCACATTGTCCATATAGTTATCGCCCCACAAAATGGCAATGGGTTCATCATCGCTGCTGGCTGCCCGCGACAAATGCGCCAGCGACAGCCCCACAGCGGCCGCCAAATCGCGCCGCATTGGTTCACCAATCACGTTGTGCAGGGGCAACTCGGGAAGCTGATTTTGCACAATCTCCACATATTTCTCATTGGTGGAGATAAAAACGTTCTCTGCACCATACGTGTCGCGCACACGCTCTACGGCCAGTTGTAAGGTAGATTGGCTGCCGATAATGGGTTCAAATTGCTTAGGGGATTTTTGGCGGCTAATGGGCCACAAACGACGGCCGGAACCACCGGCAAAAATAACGATTTTCATACTGAGTACCATCCATTTTTTGAGTTTCTTTTATGTCGTATGAATCAAGTGGGATCACGATCATGCGATGATTGAAACATAGACAGGTTACGATCCCCATTACGCAAAAAGTAATCAGTCATCAGTAGGCAGTAATCAGTTAGCACGCTTCTGCATTGATCACTGGTTACTGGTCACCGCTTATTGATGATCGTTCACTGTACTGCACATCTGGCTCACGTAAGCGTACATACCGCATACCGCCCACCTGCTGCACAATGCCTTTAAGCTCCATCATGGTAAGGGTACTGCCCACTTGGTTGGTGGGCAAACCTGTTTGGCGACATAGCTCATCTACATGAACGGGTTGGGCGGATAAATGGGCTAATAGAGCGGCTTCTTCGGCAGATTCGGGGAGGGCAAGCTGAACGGCCGTTTGTGCCACCACCCTCCCCAACTGCAGCTCCTCCAACACATCCTCCACCGACAACACCAGCTTCGCCCCCTGCTGAATCAACCGATTCGGCCCCTTGCTCACCGGGCTGTTCACATTCCCCGGTACTGCAAACACCTCCCGGTTCTGCTCCAACGCAAAATTCGCCGTAATCAGCGCCCCGCTCTTTTCCCCCGCTTCCACCACAATCACCCCCAGCGACAACCCGCTAATCACCCGGTTGCGCGGCGGGAAATTCTTCGCCTCCGGCTGCACCCCCAGCGCATACTCCGAAATAACTGCCCCCTGCCCCTCACGCATCTGCTGCGCCAACGGCCGATTTTCTGCTGGATAAATACAATCCAACCCCGACCCCAGCACCCCAATCGTTCGGCCACCCAATTCCAGCACAGTCTTGTGCGCCACCGCATCAATCCCCCGCGCCAGCCCACTCACCACCGTCACCCCCTGCTGCACCAGCCCCGTCACCAATTCCCGCGTAATCTGCCGCCCATAGCTCGTCAGCCGTCGCGTCCCCACCACCGCCACCGCCAGCCGATCCTGCTCCGTCAACGCTCCATGCACATACAGCAGCGGTGGCGCATTTGGCACCTCCCGCAAATACGTCGGGTATTCCGGCGAAGCCCAAGTCAGCAACGTCACCCCCGCCTTCTCCGTTTGCGCCATACACCGATCTAGATCAAGGTCACGCCGCGCCGCCAGTAAATTACGAATTGCCCGCTTGTCAAACCCCAGCTTTTCCAGTTGCAGTTCCGTCGCATGCCAAGCCCGCCCCAACGCGCCAAAATAATCCAGCAGTGCTTGCAGCTTCGCCGGGCCAATCCCCTTCACCAAATTAAAACCCAACCAATACTTCAGATCGGACATACACAAAACAGGGCATCACAATCAGATACCCTCACGCGACAGAATAACAAAATCAGAACCAATGACAGATGCAGGGGCGTTTGTAGTGGATCAACAAATTAATGGGTCAATGTCATTCCG
>JAGQGA010000551.1 GCA_020432595.1 Anaerolineales bacterium
TGATTTTCCAGTATGTGGCCGACTTTAACGCCTTTCGGGATGATGCCCACATGGCGGCGTGGAGTGGCTATGATGTGATGGGGTATGCGTGGGAGGCGTTTTCGCTGGTGCGTGGCGGAACGGGAAAAACGGCCGTTTCCATCTACGAACAGATTGCCTACCGAGGCTACACCCGTGACGAATACGCCCACGCCCTGACACAGCTCCATGCTCGCGGCTGGCTGGAGCAAGAACGCCCCGGCAGCTACTTTGTCACTCCCGCCGGGCAAGCCGTTTGGGACGATGTGGAACAGCTTACCAACAGCTACTTTTATCGGCCGTGGCAAATCTTATCCAACAAAGAGCTTGCCAAGCTAGAATCGTTACTTGTCCAATTACGTGACGAGCTAGGAAAATAAACGTGGTGCGTGGTGCGTAAGAGATGACGCACCACGCACCATGCACCACGCCATGAAATTTGACACCGCCCTTCTCCTCCCTAAACTCAGCGACATGGCTGCCTATGTTCAGGCGGCAGAAGCCATTGGCTTCGACGGAATCTGGACATCAGAAACCAACGCCGACCCCTTTTTGCCATTGGCATTGGCCGCCGAACACAGCCAGCGGGTCACACTTGGCACGGCCATTGCTGTCGCCTTCCCCCGCAGCCCCATGACGCTCGCCTACATGGCCTGGGATTTGGCACGGTACAGTAACGGCCGTTTTATTCTCGGCCTCGGCACCCAGGTCAAAGCCCACAATGAACGCCGCTTTGGCGTGAAGTGGGAAAAACCGGTGCGAAAGCTGCGCGAGACCATCGAAGCCATGCACGCCATTTGGGACTGCTGGCAAAACGGCACGCCGCTGGATTACCAGGGGGAATTTTTCCAGCTTAACCTAATGACCCCCTTTTTTAGCAGCGGTCCTTTGCCAACGGGGAGACCGCCGGTGTATATATCGGCCGTTAACCAAAACATGCTGCGGCTGGCCGGCCGCCTCTGCGATGGGGTACACATCCACGCCTTCCACACCCCCCGCTACCTCCGCGAGGTTGCCTTGCCCGAATTGGAAACAGGCCTCAGTGATAGCAATCGCAGCCGCGCCGACCTGCAAATCAATACCAGCATCTTCGTCATCCCCACCGACGACACCAAACCTGCCGCTGCCCACGAACTGTTTGCCAAACAGCAGCTTTCCTTCTACATGAGCACCCCCGCCTATCGCATCGTCGTTGAACTGCATGGCTGGCAGGAAACGGCCTGGAAACTCAGCAAAATGGCGCGGCGCGGCGAATGGGAACAAATGCCCCACGCCATCAGCGATGAAATTTTGGCCGAGTTCGCCGTCAGCGGCAGTTGGGCCGACCTGCCCGGCAAAATCAAGGCACGCTACGCTGGCGGCCTGCTAGATCGCCTCAGCTACTATGTCCCCTTCAACCCCGGCGAAAATGATGCCGCCTGGCGCACGACTATTGAGAAATTTAGGCAGGGTTAACAGCAGATTGGAGATTAGAGACTACGTCTTTTGCCGGACTACGCCGGTAAAAAAAGGTGTAAACACAGATGGGAGGAACACGGATAGAAAGTAGAATCATCTGTGTTTTTCCCATCCGTGTTTACAAAATTATCGACAAAAAATTGTCGATGCTGGTGCGTAAGTGCCTAAATCTCCAATCTCCAATCTCCACACTCCATCAACGAAGCCCTGTTAATCCTGTAAATCCTGTCAAAAAAATGGACTTTACACACGAACACGAAATGTTCCGCCAAATGGTGCGGAAATTTGTCCAAACGGAAATTGACCCCCATATAGACGAATGGGAAGAAGCCCGCATTTTCCCCGCTCATGACCTGTTTAAAAAAATGGGCAATCTGGGGCTGCTGGGGCTGACGTACCCAGAACAATATGGCGGTGGTGGCGTTGATTATTGGTATAACGCCATTTTGCTGGAAGAAGTTGGCCGCGCCAAATGTGCGGGCGTGCCAATGGCAATTGCCGTGCAAACCGACATGGCAACCCCGGCATTGGCTGAACACGGTAACGATTACCAGAAAGAAACCTTCCTCAAACCTGCCATTGCTGGCGATGCCGTTTTCTCCATTGCCGTCAGCGAACCCGATGCCGGGTCAGACGTAGCCGCCATTCGCACGCGGGCAGTGATGGATGGAGATGAGTATGTCATCAACGGCTCTAAGATGTGGATTACCAACGGCACCCAGGCTGATTTTCTCTGTCTGCTGACGCGCACCAGTGGCGACTATGGCTTTCGCGGCATGTCGCTGATTGTGGTGCCCACCGACACCCCTGGTTTTAGCGTCAGCCGCAAGCTGGAGAAGCTGGGTAACCATAGCAGCGACACCGCCATTTTGTCGTTTGACAACATGCGCATACCTGCCCGCAATCGGATTGGCCCCGAAGGCATGGGATTCATGCTGCAAATGCGGCAATTTCAGCAGGAGCGATTAGCGGCCGTTTTGATGTCGCTGTCAGGGGTGGAGCAAATCATCCGCACCACCATTAACTATACCCGTGAACGTCACGCTTTTGGCAAGCCTTTGCTTCATAACCAGTGGATTTATTTCAAAATAAGTGAATTGTTGACAGAAGTTGAGGCACAGCGGCAATTGGCGTATCATTGCGTCCGCCGCTTTGTAGCGGGTGAAGATATTACCCGCGAAGTTTCGATGGCGAAGCTCAAAGGTGGCCGTTTGGCAAGGGAAGCCGCCGACTGGTGTTTACAATTTCACGGGGGCATGGGGTATGTTGAAGAGTACCCCATGGCTCGCTATTTCCGTGACTCGCGGCTGATGTCCATTGGCGGCGGGGCAGATGAGATTATGCTGCGGATTATTGCCAAGTTGGAAGGCATTTTGCCTGAAGGTGAATAGTTGACATTGTAGTGCATTGCACGCCTTGCGTGCAATGCACTTTATAACCGAAACATTGGAGAAAAACTGTGGAACAAATTCGTGTCGCACGTTCATTCGTAGCCGCTGATGCGCTGGCGGAACTGTTGGAATCTGATTATGCGTTGGCCGCGCCCGTAAGCTGCCAACTATTTAGCAAGCTGCTGCGTACGCAGGATAACGACCATTACCTGGTAAACACAGGCAATGGGGAAAAATTTGTGGTACGTGTTTACCAATCTGGCAAGCATTTGGAACGGCAGGAATCAGATTATTTGTGGGAATTGGATTGGTTGCTCTTTTTGCGCAACCATGACCTGCCTATTTCCTATCCGCTGCCGCGCAAGAATGGTAGCTATTTGGGCAGCCTGCTGGCTCCAGAGGGCATTCGCTACTATGCGCTCTTTACGCTGTCTGAGGGCGAGGCTATGACTGTGACCAGTGAAGAACAGCTTTTTATCTGTGGGCAGCAAATGGCGCGGATTCACAAAGCATCGAACAGCTTCAAATCGGATCACCATCGTCAGGCCATGGATTTGGAGTATTTGGTAGACAAGTCAGTGGCGCGGGTGAAGGAGTTTTGGGGTGATTCGCATTCGGCTGATATGGAGATTTTGCTGATGTCGGCGGCAGAAGCAAAAGACGAGATTTTGGCTCTCATTAACAATGAATATCACACACCAGATAGCTGGGGGCCGATTGGTGGGGACTTTCACAGCTCCAGCGTCTATTTTAACGGCAACAATGAGCCGTCGTTTTTCAACTTTGACCTGTGTGGCTATGGTTGGCGGGCGTATGATATTGCGACCTTCTTGCTCAACACCGAACTGCTGCACCACCCAGAAGATTTGACGGAGGCGTTTTTTGCGGGGTATTATTCAGAACGGCCGTTATCCGAAAACGAACACGCTGCCATCTCCCCCTTTATGACCATCCGCCGCATCTGGATGACCGGGCTGTTTACCCGCAGCGATGGCATTGTAGGTCATACGTTTATCGCCCCGGCGCAGCCGCCGAAAAAGCGGTAAGAACTTGTCCGCTTCGGGCTTTACGGTACAAGTGAT
>JAGQGA010000552.1 GCA_020432595.1 Anaerolineales bacterium
ATATCGTTCCAGTGCCGCCAGCCAGCCGCCAATGCCACCAGGGATGAGCGAGGTTTTGGGGCCTTTGAGATGGGTTTCTTCACTGTTGAACAGGTGGGCGTGGGCGGCCTGGGGGGTGGTTGCCATGTAGTCGAGGATGAAATGGTCGCCTGTGCTGGCACTGTAAAGGTGCATGTAGCCGTTGCCCGCCATGCCCGACATATATGGCTCGACGACGTTGAGGGCGGCGGCGGTGGCGACGATGGCATCAATAGCGTTGCCGCCCTGCATGAGGATGCGTAGGCCAGCGAGCGAGGCGAGGGGATGAGCGGATGTGACCATGCCGCGCCGCCCGGTGACAGTGGATCGGTGAACGGTTCCTTTGTGGGAAAAACTCATGGGATTGTCTCCTTCCTAGGATTGCGGATTATTGACGGAACTTTAGCACAACGGGGAAATGACGGGAAGAAAACGGCCGTTTCTTGCTGGCACAATTGACAAAATCTATGATAGGGGCATTATTAAAGGCTAAACTGGTTGGGAAACGGTAGATCAGAATGAACCCCATGGTTTTGCCTGACGGATGCTGAGAAAACCATGGGGTTCAAATTGTTTTGCGTATAGATAGGGTCGGCTCATCCCACGATATCCGAAAGCCCCCAAGGTTTATAAACCCATCATAAACTCAAAGATCAAATCTGAATGTTCTGGCAGGTTTTCATGACCAAAGTCAGGATAAATTTGTAGCGCTTTGGGGGCGGTGATGCGGTTATAGCCTGCAAATTGGGTGGAGGGTGGACAGATGGTGTCCATTAGCCCCATGAACCAGAGCGTTTCCCCTTGAATGCGCGGAGCCAAATTCGCCACATCTACATATCCCAACTGCTTGAATACAGCATTTTCCTGTTCATGGCGTGGGTCAAAGCGGCGAAACCAATCCTGTAGTTCCTGATACGCATCCTTCGCCTGGTCCATTTCCCACACGCGGCGATAGTCGCTGAGAAAGGGGAAAACGGGTGCCAGCCGCCGAATGCGTGGTTCCAGAGCAGCGCAGGCTACGGTGAGTGCCCCACCTTGGCTACCGCCGGTGGCACCTACCCGCGTTTCATCCACGTCAGACATCTCCATGATAATGCGGGCAAGCTGGGCGGTGTCGAGGAAGATTTGGCGGAAGAGAAGTTTTTCTGGCTGCCCAACCAGCGCGTCAGCCAGACCGCGTACAATGTGACCCCGCAGTGTCCAGCCACCTACCTGCCCTGCATCTTCAGACAGCCCCCCTTGGCCGCGACAATCGAGGGCGGCCACGGTGTAGCCGGCCGCCACATATCCCAATTTATCTTGCCAGTCGCCAGAGTTGCCGCTGTAGCCGTGAAACATGAGGATGGCAGGGTGGGGGGACGGGGCGTGTTTGGGGCGCAGCAGCTTGGCATGAACCCGTGCCCCGCCTACACCTGTGAAGTAGAGGTGGAAGCAGTTGGCAAAGGGAGCTTGGAAGGCGGCAGGAATTAGTTCAATTTGGGGGTCGAGGGTGTGCATTTCGGCCAGGCTGCGCTGCCAGAAGTCATCGAAATCAGTGGGTTTGGGGCTGCTTCCCTGGTAACTGTGCAGTTCTTCCAGGGGCATATCAAAGGATAGGGGCATGGGAAATTCTCCTGTTTGGCGGGCACTGCCCATTTGATGTTTGCGGGATTTTATCATGGGAACGGCCGTTTACCAGCCACTTGTTTGTTGCTATAGTTATATTGTGTTGAACGAATCAACGACTTAATGCGTCAAGAGGTATCAGATGACAACAAAACACCCCCCTATGGTTTCTGGCGCGTTTCCTATTCTCGGACACGCCATGGAATTTCAGAAAGATCGGCCAAGACTTATTCAGCGTGGGTTCCGGGAACATGGCAACGTGTTCGCGCTTAAGCTGATGCAGCAAAACGTTGCAGTCGTCATTGGCCCAGAGAATCAAAAGCAGTTCTTTATGGAAACGGACAAAAATCTGAATATTCAGGAGCCGTATCGCTTTTTACGGGCGCTGTTTGACAATGTGCTGTTTTTGGCTGACCATGATGAATATATGCGACAACGGCCGTTTGTGCAGGAAATGTTCAAGCGGGAAAAAATGCTCCATTACGTGGACGTGATGCAAGAAGTGGTGCAAGCATGGCTGGATTCGCTCGGCGAAACTGGCGAAATCGAATTGACCGAACAAATCACTTGGCTTGTCCAGGAAGTGGCCGGTAACTGCTTTCTGGGTAAAGAAGCCCATCGTGAAATTGGGCGCGAATTTTGGGAGCAGTATAAACATCTCAGCGCGGCTTTAGACCCCCTGCTGCCGCCTAACCTTCCGTTACCCAAATTTATTCGCCGCGACAAAGCCAAGGCTCGCATGACCGAAATTTTGCAGCCTATCATCTCCCGGCGGCGGCAAAACCCGGAGCAATATGATGATTTTCTGCAAGACATCATCATGAAAGAGGACAAGAATGGGCAAAAAATTGACGAGCAAACCATTCTCAACATGCTGCTGGGGTTTATGTTTGCCGGGCACGAAACAACGGCCGGGCAAGCCGCCTGGACAATCATCAAGCTGCTGCAGAACCCGGATTATTGCCAGCTAGTGACAGATGAGCTGGAACGGGTTGCGCCGTACCCGGTACACATTGACCCGCGCCACATGATTCAGCTTGACCACATTGAGTGGGCTATCCGCGAAATCGAACGGCTGCACCCCTCGGCCGACATGCTAATGCGAACGGTGAAGGAAGATACGGCTTTTGGCGATTATGTGGTTCCGGCCGGCTGGCTGGTGCAGGTGGCACAGGAAGTAGGGCATAAGCTTCCCACCTTTTTTAACCAGCCAGACCAGTTTGACCCGCTGCGCTACTCTCCAGACCGTGCCGAGGACAAACAAGATCGCTTTTTGCTTTTTGGCTTTGGCGGGGGAACCCATAAATGTACGGGCATGAACTTTGCTAACAATGAGATGACCATCATCACCGCGCTGCTGCTGCGTGAATATGAGTTGGAATTGGTAACGCCTGATCCATACACTGTGCGCGGGTTGGGTGCCAATCACCCTTCGCCAACCATTGTTCGCTATCGGCGTAAGCAGACCGCCGCTGCCAAAGAGCAAATGGCAGCTTTAGGCCAAAGCCACGAATAAATGATCCGAACAAAGCACTGTTTTCGACTTTGGTTTGCAGCTTTTTCGGCCTGGATAGAGTCATTGTTTTTCTGAAAAAGCCTTAGCGACTGCCCCAGTCCCATAACCCCATGGCCGTTTTGGCATCAAGCTTGTAGCCAATGTCTGCCAGTGCCAACCCAATTTCCCCGTGGTGGTACGCTTCATGGGCAATGAGGTAGCTTATAAAGGCAGGCGTGTGCGGTTTAAAACCCGGTACACGCTTGCCTTCGGCCAGTCGCTGTGCCACCATGTGCCCAATCGCTGCGCCTGATGCTGCCAGTGCTTGTTGCAGTAGGGCTTTGTCTGTTTCCTGCCCTTTTTCAATTTTTATAACCCCTTCCGGCAGTTCTTTGCTGGCTGCTTGCAGCCACATCAGCCGCACGTTGTGGATGTGGGCCAGGATTTGGGCAAAGCTGCGCCCTTTTTTGAGGGCGGGCTGGGCAAAGGCAGCGGGGTCAATGGCTTCCAGCATGAAGAGGTTGATGCGGACGTGGATGTGCCAGCTTTCCAGCAGTTGTTCTTCTAACATAGTGCCTCGCAAATGGGTTAGTTTGGATAAGGTGCAGTATACGGCCGTTTATCCTGGCTGACGATCTTTGCGTAAACAACCCAAAAACGGCCGTTTTTCCAACCCTCTCATCCCCATTTCTTATCCCATCATCGGAATCTTCACCCCGCGCTCTCTTGCCACCTCAATCGCCCGTTCATACCCTGCGTCCACATGCCGCACCACCCCCATGCCAGGGTCAACCGTCAGCACCCGCTCCAGCCGCCTGGCCGCCTCTGGCG
>JAGQGA010000553.1 GCA_020432595.1 Anaerolineales bacterium
CCCAGCTTCGCCTCCGGCCAGCGCGGGCTAACGAGCAGGCCGTAATTGCCAAGGCGTCCGCAGGTATTCAAAATGTACCGGCCCAGATTTACAGCCAATCCCGGAAATCGGTCCCGCGCCTGCCGGGCAATGCCGCGCCCCATAACCAACGCGCCATCTTTACGAATCGTACTGTTGGTTGTGATGAGAAAAAGGTCTGCCGTGGCAAAAGCGGGCCACATATCACCGCGCTGAAAATGGGGCATGGCAAGACCTCCTGCTGGGGTTGGACATCACCCCATCGGCGCGGTTACGCGCCAAACGGCCGTTTTGAAGCCCTCTTTCGGCGCCTGAGAGCCGTTCTAAGAAATTTTAGGTTTTTTTCGCCGGGAATTTTGGTGGATTTTGGGGTGCTTTTTTGACCATTTAGCCGCACTACGTCAAGCTCAACTTCGTGGAGCCGCTCAGCACAGGCGCTGGCTATTGGGTCGTTAGCGCCAGCTCAATCTGGATGAAGTCGCCGGCCGTCACCTGCAGGCTGCGCATCGGTTCCAGGTAACGCTCGGTAGTGGTGATGCTGGCATGGCCCAACATTTGCTGGATCTGCCGCAGATCGGCGCCGCCCTTTAGCGCCAGCGCCGCCGCCGTCCGCCGCAGGTCGTGGGCAGCAAGAGCCGCTTCTCCTTTCCTATTATAGTGGCCTGCTGCCAGCACATGTTCCTTGACCACATTGTAGATCGCCTGCGGGGTCAAAAACCCATCGGTGCGTGTGCCGCCTTTCGTGCGCACAACACCGGCCAGGCTGCCGTCTTTGTTCAAGGCGAGGAAGATACGGCCGTCTCGCTGCCCCGCCGTCTGCCCCCATCTATCCAGCGCCACCTTCACCCACGGCGGGATGCCCACTGAGCGCACCCGGCCGCGCTTACCCATCAGGTCGATGATCGCCCAACGGCCGTCCCGCTGCTGGAGCATCGCCCAGGTCAGCCCGGCCACTTCGGAGCGCCTTAGCCCGGTGCCAATCATCACCGCCAGGATCGCCTGGTCACGGATTGCCTTGCGCAGCGGGATCTCTTCCTGCCGCCAGCGCGTGACTGGGGTGTTAATCAGCTGCTCCGCTTCTTCCTTCGTCAGCCAGTTGCCGGCGCGGACCCCTTCCTGCTTCACCCCCTTCACACGTTCGACACCGTAAGCTAGGGTGGGGGGAACCAGGCCATTGTCCGCCGCCTCGGCCGCCAGCTTGCGGATGGCCGACAGCGCCTGGTTGATGCTGCTGCGGCTTTTGCCGGATTGCAGCATTTCCTCACGATAGGCGTTTATCGTCGCTTTGGTAAAACCGGGACGGCCGTTGCTGTCATACCAATCCAGAAAATCAATGAGGGCGCGGCTGTAGGCTCGCTTGCTGTGCGGACTGTCTACGCTTTGCGTCACCAGGTCAATAATTGTGTACCAATCATGTTGGGGGATTAGTGCTGTGGTTTTTCTGTTCATGTTTGTATATTATGTTAACATTTAACATTTGTCAATAGCTTTTGTTAATAGTTCAATATTAGTATGTTATATTTGCTGACGTTGATAGGTGAGTGACCTGCAACAAACTATATCCCATCAACCGACGGTAACCGAAGGTGTGCAACAAGGGTAACGGTTCTTTATTTGGGTTAGGTAAAACCCTAAATTTTCTGCATCAAATACTTGACATAACATGATTTTTCTGCTATTTTCTAGTTATGAAAATAACACTTTTCAAAAGTAGAAAAGCCGTGTAGAATTTGTGCATGCAAATGGACAACCAAACCGAAACGCAAAACCCTGCCATTCACCAAACCGAGAGCCAGCTGTCTGCGCAGCCGCAGCCTGATCGGGATCCGGTCACCGTTTATCTGGCAGGCCTGAGCCCCAGCTCGCGGCGCACGATGCGTAACGCCCTCGATACCATTGCCCGGTTGGGCCTGGGCAAAGAAACGGTCACCGCCCACAGCGTGCCCTGGGCACAGCTGCGCTTTCAGCACACGCAGGCCCTGCGCAGCGCGCTAGCAGATCGGTATGCCCACACCACCGCCAACCGCATGTTGTCTGCTTTGCGCGGCGTGCTGAAGACGGCCTGGAAGCTGGGGCTGATGAGCGCTGAAGAATACCAGAAGGCCGCCAGCGTGGAGAGCATTCGCGGCGAAACCTTACCCAGCGGCCGGGCTATCGCTTCCGGAGAGCTGGTTGGGCTGCTCAACACATGTAATCACAAACCACTGGACGTCCGCGATGCCGCTATCCTGTCGCTGCTTTACGGTTGTGGCCTGCGCCGAGCAGAACTGGTGGCTCTGGATTTGGGCGACTACATAATAGAAGAGGCCGAATTGGTGCTTCGAGGCAAAGGCAACAAGCAGCGGGCGATACCTGTGGGTAATGCCGCCCCCGCCCTGCACGATTGGCTAGCGGTGCGCGGCGAGGCCGCCGGGCCGCTGTTCTGGGGATTGGGCAATCGCAATCGGGGGAATCGGTTGACGGATCAAGCTGTGTACACGATGTTGAAAAAACGAGCCAAACTGGCCGGTGTCAAAAACCTCTCCCCCCACGACTTTCGGCGCACCTTCGTGGGTGACCTGCTGGATGCCGGGGCGGATATTGTTACCGTGCAGAAGATGGCCGGCCACGCCAGTCCGGCGACCACCAGCCGCTATGATCGCCGGGGTCAGAAAGCACGCCACCAGGCTGCTTCCCTGCTTCACATTCCCTATAAAAAACGGACGTTAGGTGGAGAATAAAGCCGTTAACGTCATTGTGTCGCCTTGTCATGGATATAAATCATGACCGAATTTAAGCTCGACCAGCCACCTTCTCTCATGAGCTGTAATGCGGTGGCGCCTTCTTCAGCGCGTTTGGTAGCCCAGTAATGCCGACAATCATGAGCTGATATTTCTATCTCGTTTTTTAGTATATCCTGAACCAGCCGCTTAACGATATTATTTATCGCTACCCCACTTTTAATTGCCCCCTCAATGTTATCGCCTCTGTTCACGGATTGGATGAGAGCGCCTCGCTGCACACCATCTTTCCCTACATGTTCTTTGAGTGCCGCCATAGTCGCGTCGGTCAGTTTCACCGTTGTCCAGGTATCAGTTTTTGACCTGTAAAATTTCATGACACCTTTCATTATGTCAATGTTGTCAATTTCCAGGCCAACAACCTCGCTTCTCCGTAAACCATGATCTAGCAAGATATGCATGAGCAATTTATCCCGTCGCCCACAAACAGTCTCAGTATCATGATTGTTTTTCAGTCGGTGGGCTTGTTCATCACTTAAAACACCTTTTCTACCATACCATTTTGGCTTCTTGCCATCTGAAAGACGTCCCGTTTTCGTCAAAATATAGATGCTTCCCAGCTTGTCATGGGTAATCATGCCACATTGGTGCAGGAGCTTTAACTGGGCAAAAACAAACGATTTTACAACTTGGGCGCTGTTGATCGAATACCTATTCGCCATCATCCACTCGTAAAGTGCGAGTACAAAGGCGCTGTCCAAATGAACCCAGATTTCAAAATTATATGATAACTCTTCAGCTGAAACTTCAACGCCACGACTGGCAAAAAACTTGGCAACAGTTTTTAGGGCAAATAGCCTCGAACGCCTGCTGCTTTTCGCTAAACTGGAAATATATTCCTTTAAGGCAGTCTCTGGCGTTACCTGCTTTTCGTCAAACTTTATGGCAGCTATTTGCTTTGCAATGTCCATCACGAACCCCCTATCTTGATTGCATGTGGACATTATAGCATAGTTTTGTCAAATAGCGTATTAATATTGAAATATTAACAAAAGCTATTGACAAAGAATAAAAATTGACATAATATAGAGGCGTGGACGTACAAAGCACGGCTCTCATCCCTCAAAATGATTGGTATGCAATCATTGACCTGGTGACGCAGAGCGTGGACAGTCCACACAGCAAACGGGCTTACAGCCGCGCCCT
>JAGQGA010000554.1 GCA_020432595.1 Anaerolineales bacterium
TTTGCTGCTGCTCACCGCAGCCCTCATCACCCTGTTCGCCAGCCACAACCTGCTCACCTATGAAATTGTCACCGGGAGCATTATGTATCTGTATGTGGGCGGCATGGCGGGGCTGTTGGCTCTGGGGTTGTGGCGACCCGCTTCTTTGCTGCGGGTGCTGCAAGCCGTACAGCGGCTTGTGAATGGCGTGGGAGGCTGGTTCCGCAATCCAACGCTCGTGCGTGAAGGGTGGGCCGAACATAATGCGGATGAATTTGCCGCTTCGGCGCAGACAATGGCAGCGCAACCCCGCCAGTTGCTGCGCGTGCTGGGGGTGGCACTGTTAACACACGCACTTGACATGGCAAGCCTCTTCGCCCTGTTTCGTGCCTTCAATGTGGCGGCCACAATTGGCGTGGTGATTGCTGGCTATTCGATGACCATGTTGTTCTGGATTGTGTCGCCTACTCCCAACGGCATTGGCGTGGTGGAAGGGTTAATGCCGCTGGTTTATACCTCGTTGGGGTTGCCCACGGCAGCGGCCACAGTCATTACCCTGGCTTTTCGCGGACTCACGTTCTGGATTCCGTTTTTGGTTGGGTTTGCACTGCTGCGCCGCTTACCCATCTTTGCTGCCCCCCAGCGAGGGCTGGCGCGTCTGGGGCAGGTGCGGTTGATTGCTGTGTTTACGGGGGCAATGGGGCTGCTCAACGTTTTATCAGCCTCGACACCCGCTCTGGCGGATCGGGCGGCTTTGCTGGAACGTTTTTCGCCGCTGATGGTGACGCGAGGGGGAAATTTAGCGGCCGTTCTCGCCGGTTTTGCGCTGCTGGTGCTGGCCTATCAATTGACACAGCGAAAACAAATTGCCTGGTTTGCCACCCTAGCCGTTCTGTCTATTTCCGCCCTCAGCCATTTGCTCAAGGGTCTGGATTATGAAGAAGCACTGCTGGCTGCCCTGCTGGCTTTCTACCTGCTCATGCAACGACGTTATTTTCAGGCGCGTTCAGATCCGCCATCGCTGCGCCAAGGGATCAACGCGCTCTTTGCTGGGCTGGCCTTTACGCTGGCCTATGGCACCACAGGCTTTTATTTGCTGGATCGTCACTACAGCATCAACTTTAGCCTGGATGCGGCACTGCGGCAGACGGTGGTGATGTTTACCCAATTTTATGACCCCGGTTTGCAGCCTATTACCGGGTTTGGCCGCTATTTTGCCAACTCGATTTATGGGGTGGCGGGCGTGACGCTGGCTTATGGAGCCGTGCAATTGTTGCGCCCTGTCATCCAGCGGCGACCGGCATTGCTGGGGCAATGGGAACATGCGTGTCAAATTGTGGAACAATACGGCCGTTCGACGATGGCGCGGTTTGTGCTGTTTCACGATAAGGCGTACTGGTTCAGCCCCGGTGGGTCGGTGGTGGGGTATGGGGTACGCGCAAAAACGGCCGTTGCTCTGGGCGACCCCATTGGCCCGGCAGCCGATGCAGCGGCGGCAATCAGCGGCTTCCGCGACTATTGCCATCAGCAGGGATGGGAGCCAGCCTTTTACCAAACCTTGCCCGACTATATGGCACTTTATCAGGCGGCCGGCTTTGAGGTGGTGCGTACCGGCCATGAAGCCATTGTGCAGCTATCTGCCTTTACCCTGGACGGCAAAGTCGGCAAGCCATTTCGTACCCCCATCAACAAGCTAACCCACCTGGGACACCACGCCAGCATCATTTCGCCACCATTAAGCCAACAGTTGGTTGACGAGCTGCGCGAAGTCAGTGATGAATGGCTGGTGTCTATGCACGGTAAAGAAAAGCATTTCTCGCTGGGATGGTTTGATGATGACTATGTTCGTAGCAGTGCCGTGGTGGTGGTGCGGGACGAAACAGATCGGATAACAGCGTTTGCCAATATCATACCCGAATATGCTCGCTCTGAAGTGAGCATTGATTTGATGCGGCGGCGGCACGCGGTGGAAAATGGCACCATGGAGTTTCTTTTTGCCACCTTGTTGCTATGGAGCCGGGAACAAGGGTACGACACCTTCAACCTGGGTCTTAGCTCGCTTTCTGGCGTGGGGGAAGCCCCTGATGACCCGACGGCCGAAAAGATGATGCACTATGTCTATGACCACGCCAGCCAGTTTTATAACTTTCAGGGGCTGCATAGCTTTAAGGAAAAGTTTAGCCCCTCCTGGGAACCACGCTATGTGGTCTTTCCTGGATACTCCAACTTACCAGGCGTTTGGCTAACGTTGGCACGGCTGGGCGGTGGCGATGATTTTTGGCGCGGTCGGGTGCGTGATTTGCCGCCAGCATTAAAACGAATGGCACGGCTAGTAAATAAGCGGAGCGGTATCAGCAGCAGCGAAAGGGCTTGCTAAAGCCCCCTGTATCAAATGATGCAGACCAGCAGCAGAAAATATAACGTTTGGTATAGGTCATCTCCATATTCTGTCTCATGTGTTTATCTCTGTCTGGCGTTATGATCTGCCATGAACAATCTGCGGGGCAAAGAATAGTAGACGCAGGTTCAAGGAGATTTTCAAAATGATTCAATCGTCAAAGCCGTTGGCTCCAAATTGGGAAGTAGCTCAATTGGATGAGACATTGGCTACTGTTTTGCGGCGTGTGTATGGTTGGATGGCTCTGGGTTTGCTGGTGACGGCGGGAGTAGTGGCGGCTGTTTCGGTTTCGCCGCTCATGGGTTTGCTGGCCGCAAACCCCGCGTTGATGTGGGGGATGTTTCTTGTGGAGATTGGGCTGGTGCTTGGAATTTCGTTTGGCATTAAGCGGTTGTCGCCACAAACGGCCGTTTCCCTCTTCTTCCTCTATGCAGCGGTTAACGGGGTGACGCTGGCCTTCATGTTTGCCGTGTATACGTTGGGCAGCGTGGCGGTGGCGTTTGGATCAACGGCCGTTCTTTTCGGCACCATGAGCATCATCGGCTACACCACCAAGGTAGACCTGAGTCGGTTTGGGCGGTTCTTCCTCTTTGCCCTCGTTGGCATCGTCATTGCCTCCGTCATCAACATGTTTTGGTCCAACTCCGTTCTCTCTTGGATTGTCACTTACGTTGGCATGTTTATCTTTCTGGGGCTGACCGTCTACCACACCCAGCGCATCAAACGGCAAGTCGCAGCAGCATTGGCACAGCATGACGAACTTCAGTTGAGCCGCATCAGCATTCTTGGCGCATTAGTCCTTTACCTGGATTTCATCAACCTGTTTTTGCGGCTTTTACGCATTACAGGTCGTCGCCGCTAAAACCCCAAGAAGCAATCCAGACCCCGTTTTCAATGAATAAACATATTCTTGTCGTAGACGACGATACGCTGATGCGCCGCAGCCTGAGCTTGAGCCTGGAGCAGGCGGGCTACCGAACCAGTGCCGCAGCCACAGCCGAAGATGCGTTGGCAATCGTGCGCCAGGAGCCACCCGATTTGCTGCTGCTGGATATTGGTCTGCCGGGGATGGATGGGCTGGAGGCGCTAAAAAAGCTGCACCAGACCCACCACATTCCCGTCATTTTTGTCACCGCCCGCCGCCGCGAGCTGGATGCCATTTTGGCCTTGGAACTGGGCGGGGATGATTACATCACCAAGCCGTTTAACACCGACCTGCTGCTGGCCCACATAAAGGCAGTGCTGCGGCGCAGCAGCGAAAGTGGTGCAGCTCCCACCGTGCCAGAGCCGCTCCAGGTAGGGGATTTGCTGATTGACCCGGCGGCGCATACGGTAGAGCAAAACGGCCGTTTTCTCTCCCTCACCGCCAAAGAGTTCCAACTCCTCCACACCCTTGCCCTCGAAGTCGGGCACGTGGTTTCCGTAGACAACCTCGTTAGCCGCGTCTGGGGAGCCGAATTTGTCGGGGAAACCCAGGTCGTTTACGTCCACATCCGCAAAAAAAAAAAAAAATTGGAAGAAAACCCTAGCCATCCCCA
>JAGQGA010000555.1 GCA_020432595.1 Anaerolineales bacterium
GGCCGTTATTCTCTGGAGCTACAAACACACCCGGTTAACCCGCTACGCCTCGGCACTGGTCGCCATGATGTCGGCTGCCACCTTTTTATACGTCCTCGAAATTATTGACTCCACGCTGCCCACCAAATTTGTCTGGCACCGCTTCCAATTTATCACCGGCGATGTCATTGTACCGGTGCTGTGGCTTATTTTTGCGCTGGTGTATGCCCGGCGCGACGATCTGCTCACGCGGCGCAATGCGGCTTTGCTGCTGGTAATCCCCGTCCTCAGTATGCTTTTTGCCATTTTTAACGAGCCATTGCAGCTTATTTGGGTCAGCGAATATGTGGGGCCAGCCCCGATCTATGATGTGCGCTCGGTGGGGTTTGGTGGTTGGAGCTTTGTCCATGTGGCCTGGGTCTATCTGGTGACGATTGCCTCGGTTTATTTGCTGCTGCAGGCGATGGGGCGAGCACCGGAGGTGTATCGGGCGCAGGTGCGGGCGCTGGTGCTGGCGATGGTGCTGCCAATTTTGGCTGGCTACCTGAATGTGCCGATGCCCGATTTGCCGGTACGGTTGATTCCGGTGGCAATTAGCTTGGGTGGGCTGCTGGTGGTGTGGAGCTTTATGCGTTACCGGCTGTTGGAACTGACCCCCATTGCGCGGGATGTGATTTTGGAGAGTATGCAGGATGGGGTGCTGGTGCTGGATGCGGAGAACCGGGTGCTGGATGTGAACCAAACGGCCGTTTCTTTTTTTAACATCTCCACCCGGCAGATGATTGGGCAGCCGATTGACCAGCTTGTGGATAATTGGGGGCGGCTGGCGGGGCGGCTGATGCGGCCAGAGCGACAGGGGCAGTTGGTGGTGAACGGCCGTTCCTTTGATGTCACATCCGTCCAGCTTCGCAACCAGGAGCAAGAAGCCATTGGTTCCATTCTCACCCTGCGCGACATTACCCAGCAGCGGCTGTTGGAAGAAGAGTTCCGGCAGGCGCAAAAGATGGAGGCCTTGGGGCTGCTAACCGGCGGTGTGGCCCATGACCTTAACAATGTGCTAACCGTGATTCGCAGCTATACCGATCTGCTGCTGCATGAGCGGACGGGGCTGGAGATGCGCCCCCGCCGCTATGCTGAGGCGGTGAAGAAGGCCAGCTTGCAGGCCAGTGATTTGGTGCAGCAGTTGTTAAGCTTTAGCCGCAAGCAGGTGTGGGAACCAAAGCTGGTGAATCTCAACGAGCTGGTTGAGGATGTGGTGCAGATGGTGGCGCGGCTGATCGGGGAGCAGATTAAGATTGAGACGGAGCTGGTGCGTGACCCCAAGCCGGTGGAAGCGGATCCGAATCAGTTGCGGCAGTTGATTTTGAATTTGGCGATTAATGCCCGCGACGCGATGCCGCAGGGGGGGACGTTGACGCTGCGGACGCAGCATTGTCACGTGGGGGATGGGATGCAGACGATGAACGGCCGTTTGGCTCCCGGTGAGTATGCCGTGTTGGCGGTACAAGATACGGGCGTGGGGATGGACGAGGTGCTTCAGCAGCGCATTTTTGAGCCGTTTTTTACCACAAAAGGAGCGGGGCAAGGGACGGGGCTGGGGCTGGCGATTGTGACGGGGGTGGTGGCACAGGCGGAAGGGGGTATTGTGGTGGAGAGTGCGGTGGGGCAGGGAACGACGTTTACCATTTATTTGCCGGTGATGGGAGTGGGGTTGGAAACGGCCGTTGCTGATGCCGATAACAGCAACACCTGGGCCACCGGTTCCGAGACCATTCTGCTGGCTGAAGATGAAGAAAGCGTGCTGGAACTGGTGGAAGAGGTGCTGGAAGAGCAGGGGTATCAACTGCTAACGGCTAAGGACGCAATGGGAGCCATTACCCTTAGCGATGCCTATCCAGGTACCATTGATTTGCTGCTGACCGATGTGATCATGCCGGGCATGAACGGCCGTGAACTGGCTGAATCGCTCCGTGCGGCTCGCCCCGCCCTCAAAATTTTATATATGTCTGGCTACACCCGCGACGTGCTGGCGCAAAACCTGAACTTGGATCACCCAGTACGCCTGCTCCGCAAGCCGTTTACCCCTGAAGAGCTGGTCAATTATGTGCGTGACGTGCTGGACGAGGACACACTAACTCGCCCTTGATATTTGCTTGCTCAGGCAAGAGACCTTGTAATCGCTCGTTATGATACTTTCAAAGGGCATAAACTGGCATTTTTGGAGACTAAGAGACTGAGAGATTGGGAGACTAATCTCCTCGTCTCTCAGTCTCCTAATCTCTTCCGCAACCTGCCAATTGATGACCGTATTTGGTATAACGTAGCACTTTAGAAGTTCAACTGCTCCGAAGAAGTTGAACTTCTTGCTAAACTTATTTCTGAACGATTATAAGCAGTTGGGCATTAACTGCTTCCAGGAATGATTGGATAGTTGAATTTACCAACCTCGTTAAAGGTTGTTTGGTTATTTACTCCCACAATCTCAACCAGGTAAAAGTAGTTTTGACTGTCCGATCCGGCGGTGCTGTCATTGAAGATAACCGGGGTGCCATGGGTGGTGACGATGATGTTGTTGTTGAGATTAACGGCCGTTTCACCCCCCACCGCAAAATAAGGCACATCACTGCGCCAAACCTCATAATGATCAATATGATCCCCCAAATCTTGCCAGCCTAACGAAACCTTTGGGTTTGCCAAGGCAATAGACAAATTAGGCATCGCATCACTCGTCGCGTAAATATCAAACGAATCAATCACCTCTCCCAATGTGTTTTTAAAATAAGCCCGCGCCTTATATGGGTTGTCATCCACATAAAACGTGATGAATAAGGCACCAAACTGCTCTTCACCATTTGGTGTTTGGTCGGTAGTGTATACTTTAGCCCATTCTCCCTGGCAACCATAAGGATATGTATAAGGTAAACATCGGTTCTGATCTCTCATCCCCCGTCCCCCCAAACCAGAAACAATGGTCAGACTGCGCCCTGGTGATACGCACACATCCGCATCTGGTGTGTTGGGATCATCAGGACATGCGACATCAATGATTTGGGTCATCATATTGGTTAGCGTGCGCGTGCGCTCATAGCTGTGTTCATGCCCTGTGACAATAAGCGCCCCTTGTTCCCGACAAGCTTCATAATCACCCCAGCCTTGCTGATCCGATTTGCTACCAATTTGCATGGCGTTCATGTTGTAGTGCCAGCCACAAATCTTCCAAATATGATTGTCGCCCGTCAAACTGCTTTCGATAAAGGCGGGGTTTCCACCCTGCTGCGAAAAAACAATTTTTAGACCCTGATAGGCAAACGTAAAATCATCTTCGCCTCCCTCAAGTGGGTTGGGGGAAATGCCCATTGCATCCAGACGTGCTTTGAAAAACGGGACATAGATTGCCCAATCATCGTGATTTCCATCGGGGCCGCTCAGAGGAAAAGTTGCGCCAAGGGTATCATTAATGCGAGCTTCCCAGGTCGAGATGTTACTGCTGTAGGCAAAATCACCCTGGTGCAACACGAACTGTGCTTCCTCTGCGACAATGAGGTCAAGTACATCCTGAAAAGGCTGACCATCGTCAGAATCGCCAATAAAAGCGACTTTGAAATTTTGCGGGGTGGCAATATCGCCATTGGGCAACGTGGCTACAGAGGGCATAGCAGTGACCTCAGCTGTTAGTAAGGCGGTTGTGAGAATGAGTATCAAAATGAATCGGAAGCGATAAGGTGGCATCTTTCTCTCCAGTATCTGGCAACTTTAATCTTAGGAATGAGGATTTAATAACTTACACATCTAGAAGTTCAACTTCTCGAAGAAGTTGAACTTCTTAATACACGTTAAATAAGCCTCATTTCTTAGCTGGTAGTAGTGCATTAAACCGTGAACATTAACACCACCTATCAATAAGTACTTGCACCGCTTTGGACGGCCGCCCACG
>JAGQGA010000556.1 GCA_020432595.1 Anaerolineales bacterium
TATTACAATGAGGGCTTTATAATACATATTTGGAGGATAGATGTCTGCAAAACCTACAATTCGCTTTGCCACGATTGGCCTAAACCATGGGCATATCTATGGTATGACAGATTTGCTCTTGCGAGCCAATGCCGAATTAGTTAACGTTTACGCGCCCGAACCTGATCTGCTTGCGGCCTACCAAAAACAATACCCACAGGCGGCGGCTGCGCGTTCCGAAGCCGAAATTTTGGAAGATGAGACCATTCAGCTTGTTATTAGCGCTGGGATTCCCAGCGAGCGTGGCCCGCTGGGCGTACGTGTGATGCAGCACGGCAAGGATTATATGAGCGACAAGGCGGGGTTTACCACGCTGGAACAGCTTGCCGAGGCGCGGCAAGTGCAAGCCGCCACGGGGCGCATTCACGCCATTTGCTACAGCGAACGGCTGGAAAACCGCGCCACGATCAAAGCAGGGGAGTTGGTGAAGGCGGGAGCCATTGGCAAGGTGGTGCAGACGGTAGGGCTAGGGCCGCATCGCTTGGGTAATTACGGCCGACCGCCCTGGTTTTTCCAAAAGCAGTTCTATGGCGGCATTATCACCGACATTGCTTCGCACCAGTTTGATCAGTTCCTCTATTTTACCGATTCTACCGAGGCGGAAATTGTGTCGGCACAGGTTGGCAATTTTAACAACCCGCAGCACCCGGAGCTGGAGGATTTTGGTGATGTGGTGGTGCGGGGCAACGGCGGCATGGGCTACATGCGGGTGGATTGGTATACGCCGAATGGGTTGCCAACGTGGGGCGACGGCCGTTTAACGATTCTTGGCACCGAGGGTTATATGGAACTGCGAAAATACGTGGACATTGCTGGCCGAGACGGTGGCGATCATCTGTTTTTGGTCAACCATGAGGGGGTGCAGCATATTGATTGCCGTGACGTGGCAATGCCGTTTGGGTCGCAGCTTGTCCACGATATTGTGAACCGCACCGAAACCGCACTGCCACAAGCCCACTGCTTTTTGGCAATGGAACTGGCGCTGACGGCGCAGGCAATGGCGACGCGGCTGGGGAATTTGGCGATTGGGGATTAGAGATTGGAGATTGGCACATGAGTAAAGGTGTTTTGCGAGTAGCAGTGGTGGGGATGGGGATTGGGCGGGAGCATATTAAGGCTTGGCGACAACTGCCGGAGCAGTTTGAGTTGGTGGCGGTGTGTGATGTGGATGGGGAGAAGGCAACGGCCGTTTCTGATGAATTCAACATTCCCCACATCTTCACCAGCTTTGACGACCTGTGCCGTTGGGATGGCGTGGATGTGGTGGACATTTGTACCCCATCCTACATGCACGTGGCGATGTCGCTGCACGCTTTGGCGGCGGGCAAGCACGTCATTTGCGAGAAGCCCGTGGCCGGGTCGCTGGCCGATATTGACCGGCTGTTGGCGGCGGAAGCGGCCAGCGGCAAGCGGCTGATGCCGATTTTTAACTATCGTTTTGGGCAGGGGTTGCAAAAATTGCTCCATTTGCGGCAGAAGGGGGTGACGGGACGGCCGTTTATTGCCACCATCGAAGTCCATTGGCTGCGCGGTGCGCCGTATTACGCCGTACCCTGGCGGGGCAAATGGCAAACCGAACTGGGTGGCTGTCTGATCACCCACGCCATCCACGCCCACGACGCACTGTACCAGGTGTTGGGGTCAGCCAAAAGCGTCTTTGCCCGCGCCAAAACGATGGTTAACCCAATTGAAACCGAAGATTGCGTCACGCTGTCGCTGGAAATGGGCGACGGCTCGCTGGTCGCTTCCTCGGTAACGCTAGGGTCGGCGGTGGAGATCACGCGGCAGCGGTACTGTTTTGAGCGGGTGACGGTGGAGAGCAATTTAGCTCCTTATGCTGACAACACGACCGAGCCGTGGTCGTTTGTGACAACCTCGCCGGAGAATCAAGCCATGATTGACGCGGCGTTGGCCGATTTTGTGCCGCAGTTGGAAGGGTATGCGGGGCAGTTTAGCCGTTTTCACGCGGCGGTGCAGACAAACGGCCGTTTGCCGGTGACGCTGGCCGAGGCGCGGGAGTCGGCAGAGCTGTTAACGGCCGTTTACCACTCCCTCCGCACCAACCAGCCCGTCACCCTGCCGCTGGCCGCCGATCACCCGCTTTACAACGGTTGGCAACCTAAAGAATAGAACGCAGATTTACCTGATTTTCCTGATAAAGAATCAGGCTCATCAGGAAAATCTGCGTCCCATTTTGTTTTATAAAGAGGAAGGGAAAATGGAAGGGAATGTTTTAGCGGCGCAGTTGTATACGGTGCGGGAGTTTACGCAAACGGCCGTTGATCTGGCGGCGACGCTGCAAAAAGTTCGGGAAATTGGTTATACGGCGGTGCAGGTGTCGGCCATTGGAGCCATTGCCGACGCGGATGTGAGGCGAATGGCCGATGACAATGGGCTGGCGATTTGCAACACGCACGTAAAGTTTGAGGAGCTGGTGGGGAATTTAACGGCCGTTGTGGACCAACACCATCTTTGGAACTGCCGCCACGTTGCCCTTGGTTCCATGCCCGCCCACTACCGCGAGGCCGGTGAACACGGCTACCACCGCTTTGCCGCCGATGCCAGCAAAATTGGCGAGCAGCTTCACGCCGCAGGGCTAACGTTTAGCTACCACAACCACAGCTTTGAGTTTGTTCGTTTTGGGCAGCGCACCGGGCTGGACATCATCTACGAAGAAAGCGACCCGCGCTATGTGCAGGCGGAAATTGACACCTACTGGGTGCAGCACGGCGGCGGCGACCCGGCGGCGTGGTGTCGGCGGATGCAAAACCGGATGCCGGTGGTGCATTTGAAAGACATGGTGATGATGTCCGGCACCCAAACGATGGCCGAGGTAGGCGAAGGCAACTTGAACTGGCCCGCCATTTTAGCCGCCTGTGCCGAAGCCGGGGTGGAATGGTATGCTGTGGAGCAAGACATCTGCCAGCGCGACCCGTTTGAGAGTTTGCGAATCAGTTTTGAGAATCTGCGGGGGATGGGGGAATAGAGATTGGAGATTGGGGATTGCCAACCTTCATCAATCTCCAATCTCCAATCCCCAATCTCTGCTTTGAGGAAACAATGAACGAGACACCAATCAAAGTAGGTATTTCTGGCCTGGGGCGTTCGGGCTGGGGGCTGCATGTGGCGGCGCTGGGGCGGGTGCAGGGTTTGTTTGAAATAACGGCCGTTTTTGACCCCGACCCCGTTCGCCAACAAGAAGCCCGCGCCCAGCTTGGCTGCCGCGCCTATGGTAGCTATGCTGAATTGTTGGCCGACAGCGACATTGAATTGATGGTGGTGGCCTCACCCAGCCCCCACCATGCCGACGACACCATTGCCGCGCTAGAGGCGGGTAAGCATGTGCTGGTGGAAAAGCCGATGGCAACCACGCTGGCGGATATAGATCGGATGATTGAGGCGGCGGAAAAAAACGGCCGTTTGCTCACCGTCAACCAAAACTATCGCTACGCCGCCGACTTTTTGAAAATCAAGGAGGTGGTGGCTTCCGGCGTGCTGGGCGACCTGCTGCTCATTCGGCTGGCGCAGCACCAGTTCCGCCGCCGCTGGGATTGGCAAACGCTGACCGAGTTTGGCGGCGGGATTCTCAACAATCACGGTGCCCATTATGTGGATTGGGCGTTGGCACTGATTGACGACCCGGAGCCGGAGTTGCTGGCGCATCTGGTGGACACGCCGCTTTATGCCGGGGATGCTGACAGCCACGCCAAGGTGATTTTGCGCCCCAAAACGGGGCCGCTGGTGGATATTGAGCTGACTCATGCATGTGCCTTTCCGCAACAAACGGCCGTTATCATGGGCACCCAGGGCACACTCAGCAGCACCCGCGAGGAAGTGCGCTGGAAATATTACAAACCCGATGAAG
>JAGQGA010000557.1 GCA_020432595.1 Anaerolineales bacterium
TTTCCCGAATGGGGAGCGACAATGAAAGCACTTTTTATGCTAGTAGTGACAGCCGTTGTTGGTGTTGTTTCTTTTTACGATAACCTTGCTGGGGCCTTGGGGCTGACGAGTCCTACACCTGAAACGCCCCCCATTCAAGTTACCGTTGCCATGCCCACGCCCGAACCCCCGCCGCTGGACGAAGGGCTGAAAAACTATCTGGACTGGGTGGAAACGCGCTATGGGCGGCTGGATTTGCGTGGGGTGGAGGAGAGAGCCAAGAAAGTCCACAAGCTGACGCTTGCGGATGTCTATGTGTCGCTGCGGGTGGCGCTGGACGCGGCTGAGGAGGAGGGAGACGAGGCTGACCGCATGGCGGCGCGGCTCGAACGGGCTGCGGCCGAGCGGCAAACGATTGCCATGCGCGAACTGCTGCAGCAGTGCCACCAGCTTGCCATTACCGGTGGCCCTGGCTGTGGCAAAACAACCTATCTCTCGCTCATTGCCAGCACGCTGGCCGAGGCGCACCGCAGCGGCAACGTGCAAGCCGTGACCCAGCATTTGGGGCTGGCAGCCCCGCTGCCCGTGCCTATTTTCATCACCCTCGGTGAGTACAACCGGTATCGCAAGCAGGCTCGCGGGGCCGCCGACCCGGTACAGGGGACGATTCGCGGCTTTATTAACCATGATTTGCAGCGCAAAATTCACGGCCTGCCCCCTGACTTTTTTAACCGACTGCTGGATGGCGACACCCCCGTGATGCTGCTGCTGGATGGGCTGGATGAGGTGGCTGACGATGCCGAGCGGCGGCAGGTGAGTTTGCAGCTACAGCAGGTGGCCGACACCAAGCTGGCTGACTATTTGCTGGTGACGAGCCGCACCCGCGCTTATCAGGGGCAGGTGCGGCTGGCCGATTTGCGGCTGGCGGAGGTGCAGCCGATGTTGCCGGAGCAGGTGGCGGAGCTTGTGGCGCGGTGGACAAACGCGGTTTATGACACGCCTGACGAGCAGGCCAGGGAGCGGGAGTCTTTGCAGACGGTTATCAAGACGCTGGAAGCCCGCCGAGCGGCGCGAAAGGAGCAGCCGCTGATTGACACGCCGCTGATGGTGACGGTGGTGGCGATTGTGCATTACAACGATCATCATTTGCCGGAGCAGCGAGCCGCCCTGTATGAAAAATGTCTGGATGTGCTGCTGGCGGAAAAGCACCATGCCGTCCATGAGGCGACGGATGAGTTGCGCCAGTGGGGTGGTTCTGATGAGGACAAACGGCAATTTTTGGCTTTGCTGGCGTTTCAGATGATGAGCGCGGGGGAGGCGGCGGGGCGCACGGTGGCGCATTGGCAAATGGAGGCGTGGCTGCGCCCGGCCTTTGCGGAGGCGTATGGGGAGGCGTTGGCTAAGGAGCGGCTGCGCGGTTTTGTGGCGGCTGTTCGCAGCCGTGAAAGCCTTATCAAGGAGGTGGATGGCGTGTACGCCTTTGTCCATCTCACGTTTCAGGAGTTTTTGGCGGCGTTTTATTTGGCGGAGACGGTGCGGACGGAGGAGGCGATTTTGGCGGCGTGGCAGCAGGCCGAACGCGCCGCCGATTCGTGGTGGCGGGAGACGGTTTTGCTGACAATTGGTTATTTGGGGTTACGTAGCAAACCAACGGCACTGTCGTTGGTGACGCAAATGGGCAAAGCGACGCGGGGACGGGCGGAACTGCGGCTGATGCTGGCGGAGCTGGCGGCAACGGGTTTTGTGGAGCTGGAAAGCAGCAGCGAGGCGACGCGGACGCTGCTCCATGACCGTTTGGTGACGGTGATTAGCCAGCGGGGGCTGGCAGTGCAGCCAGCTACCCGTTTGCTGGTGGGCGATGCCCTGGCGCGGCTGGGAGATAAGCGAGAGGGTGTGGGTCTCGTTCTCCACGATGGCGTTCAGATACCAGATATTGCTTGGGGAGACGTGGTGCCAGCTGGAATCTATACCATTGGTGGTGACGAAGAAGCTATGAATAGCTTTGATAAAAAGCAGGTAACGATTCTACAGCCGTACCGATTGGCGCGATATCCGGTGACCTACGCCCAGTTTCAATGCTTTCTCGATGCGCCAGACCGAAAGTGCTGGTTGAAAACGTTACCAGAGGAAGCACGTGAAGAAGGAGAGCCGACCTTTCCTATTGGCAATCGGCCGCAAGAGCAGGTGAGGTGGTGGTATCAGGCCATTGCTTTCTGCCGCTGGCTAAGCAATAAACTGGGGTATGAGGTAGATTTGCCCCATGAGTATGAGTGGGAGGTGGCAGCACGCTATCCAGATGGACGCTTTTATCCATGGGGGAACGATTGGGATTCAACCAGAGCCAATACCGCTTACAGCCAGCTTAACCAGACAACGGCTGTTGGTCTTTTTCCCGATGGTGCCAACGATGTTTTAGGGCTGCACGATATGAGTGGCAATGTCTGGGAATGGTGCCGCAATCAATATTCAGAGCCAGACGAACCGTGGCTGAATGTGGATCCGATAGTCCGGGGCGGTTTCGGCCACACTTTGCGCGGCGGGTCATGGAGCTGCAACCAGTGGGCAGTGAATGCGGCGAACCGTTTCGACGATGTAGCCTCTCCCCGATTCTACCGCCTCCAATTCGGTTTTCGGGTGGTGGTGCGTCGTCCCCCATCTCATGATCACTGATCACTGCTCTTGGGCGAAGCGAGCGGTAGCGGAGCGTAGCCCTCGCCCGACTGAAAGGAGGGTGATCACGGCAATTTTTGTCAGCAATTCTCATTTTAGGTTCTGTTGACATGTGTCATTCCGACGAGTCTTCGAGGAGGAATCTTTCAGTTTGGCCGTAAAATCTCTTGGCAAAAGGGAAAGATTCCTCGGAGGACCTCGGAATGACACCTTAGATTTGTTGATTTTGACCCTTTTTATGAAATGTTAACACAACCTAAAACAAAAAAAGGTAGGGGCGGGATGGTGCGGGTTAGGGGTGGCGGGAAAATGTGGCCTTGTCTCCGCACCGTCTCGCCCTCGCCTCGCCCGTATTTCCCGGTTTGGGTCACGCCAGGGCGAGACGACCGGGAGACAAGGCCAGCAGCGTTGCCAGCGTAAACCCCGGTCATCCCGCCCCTACAAAACGGTTGGGGCGATTGAGACGTTCAATTGCCAAGACTCCGCTCATATTGGGTTATGGTTGGGCAATAAGTTGGTTAACGGCCGTTTCCCCCACCACACCTACCCCCAACCCCTTCCCTGCCTCCAACACCACCCCCCACACATAAACCGCCAGCGACGTCGCGCCGAGAAGCGAGTAGGCGGGCAAGCTGCCAAAATCGTGGCGCAGAATGGTTTGCGTCGTTTTGGCGACGCTGCTTTGCTTGGCCGTCAGCGTCGGAAAAGCGGTGTCGTGAAAATCCAGCCCGCAGAGGCGGCGCAGAAGCTGGGCGGCATGGGGGCCAACGAGCATGAGCTGTGCCAGCCCGTGGCTGCTGTCGCCGACGGTGATGAGGTTGTCGGCTTGGCTGGCGGCGCGGTTGAGGGTGGCGAATATGGCTTGTTCCTCCCCGGCGGCCGTATTGAGCAAAAAGCGATCTGGCCGCAGCCGATAGAGGTGGGTGGTGGGATTAACGGCCGTTGCCGCCCCAATCCCCAACTCATTCACCCCCAACTCGGTCTGCAACAGCCCCATCGCCTCTTGGCCTTCCACCACCAGCCGCCCCCAGTGGGAAAAATCGGCTAGGGCGACGGCGGTGCGACAAACAGTTGCCTCCGCCACTACATCCCCAAAATCCGCCGCCACCTGCCATCCCGCCACCGTCACCATCCGCGCCCCGTTGCGCCGTGCCAAATGATAAAGCGGGGTAAATTTTGTTGCCTCTTTGAACATAGATGTCACCTAAAAGCTAAAGGAAAAATGGCATCGCGGATAATGCGGATTTGGG
>JAGQGA010000558.1 GCA_020432595.1 Anaerolineales bacterium
GAGCCACAAAAAATGGCCTAGCGTGCAGTTTGCCTTAAAAAAGAGGAACTCCGAGCCACAGGGGTGTGACTCGGAGCTTGCCTAGGAAGGAGGGACAATAACAGACAAATCAGAAGGAGTTACCGTTTGCTACGTCCCCAAAGATACTTGGTCTCTCGGCTGATGTAAATGGGAGTTTGCTCCTACATAGAATCATTTAATGGCGTATGAGTGCTACCAAATCATCAATGCGGTTGCGGCGGTAGAGATATTGCAGCAGGCTGCGTACCTTTGTTTTCTTGCTGCCGGCCGTCAATTGTTCCCAATCAACCCCCAATTCACTGCTCATTTGCTCAAGCTGAATCAGGGTGTAACGAGCCAGCAGGTATTGGCGCAGAATGGTCGGCGGGGAGGTTACATCCAGCTTCTCGGCGCGGGGCAGGTGGTCGGGGGGAGGTGGAGTCAGAATGCGCTCTACGCCAAGCGCCAGGGCACCTAATAACTCGTGGTCTTCGGCAAAATCCATGAGGCGGCGGATGAGATCGGTGGTTTCCTGCCCCACGCTCATGATGTCGTTTTCATTAATGCCCAGATCAAAAACAAGGTCGAGAATGTCTTCGTGGCTAAAGCGCTGGCGGATCTCGTCATACAACATTTGGCGGTCGAAGGCGGTAGTGGATTGGTTGCGGCCGCTGGCGGATTGGCTGTAGGCGGTGCCGACCTGGGGGTCAATATTTTTGAGGGGTGGTGGGGATGGGGTGGTGGTGGGAGAAACGGCCGTTGTTTGCCCCGAAGCAGACCGCAGCACGCTCCACAGCCAAAAAGCCCCGCCGCCAAAAAGTGCCCCGGTGATGATGTAAAAGAAGAAGCCTAGATCCTCCTGAGTTTGTTCCCGCCCAAAGGTACCAAGAATGGTGTCGAGAAGAACGGCCGTTGTGACCGTTAGCAGCCCAATGCCCCAGGCAATGGTTGGGCGGCGAATAAACATCACCAGAAAAGCCAAAACAACCAGTAATTTGAGCAATAACAATAAAGACATAAGAATTTGTTGTGCTACACCTCTACAAGAATTTTGCTACCAAGAAGCTGATTGTAACATTTGGCCTCATTGGTGCAAAACAGCCAGGGATGTTATTATTTTGCCTGCAACTAGGTTTTTCGTTTTACGTATTGAGAGGTGAATGCAGGAAAATGGCTGCAACAAGACGAAAAAGGATGATTTTGTGAAGGACAACATCTCAACGAAAGCAAAGGAACCAGGGTTTTGGCGGGAAATATGGCAGCAACTGCGGCTTGTGTTTTTGCTGTTGCGTGACCCGGAAGTTCCTTTTTATTTAAAGTTTTTACCGTTTTTGGCGGTTGTTTATCTTTTCGTGCCCGTTGATCTGGTACCTGATTTTTTGGTGGGGTTGGGGCAACTGGATGACCTAACCATTTTGCTGGTGGGCGCCAAAATTTTTGTCGAGCTATCGCCACAGCATGTGGTGGTACGGCATATGGCACAAATTCGGGAAAGCGATGGCTATGTCACTGATGCCAAAGTGGAAGATGCCATCATTATTGACGGCGACTATGAGCCGATTCCTGAAAGCAAGAAAGACCGGTAAAGCCGGTCTTTTTTGTTTAAGGTAGCACACCTAGCTGCATAAGCAGCCAATCGCCACCGATATACCACATAAAAACAGAGAAGGCGCAGCAGCAGCCAAAGAGCAAAAACAGGGTGGCAAGGCCGATGAGGAGCGTGCGGCGGCGTTTGTTGCCGTCAGCAGTTGCGCTGGGTGAGGATGAGGGTGGTGTTGGTTCACTGCCAAGGGAACCTGTTTCCACGCGGGGGGCTGCGTAGACTGGTTCTGGCTGGGGCTGCTGGAGTTCGGTGGCCCAGCTTGGCAGCAGAGGCTCAACATCGGGGGTGAAGGGAGTACCAGAGGGGGAAACGGCCGTTTCTATCGCATCCTTTTCTTCTTCCTGCCGCCCTACCAATGTTGGCTTGTCGTCATCACCCGTGGGCACTGGTTGATAGAGCAACATCACCCCGCTGCCCATTTCAATTTGCTGCCCCGGTTGCAGCACCACCACTTCGCCACCCAACCGCTGCCCATCTACAAAGGTGCCGTTCGTGCTACCCAAATCTTGCAGCTCATACCCATTTTCCGTTTCCATTAGGCGGGCGTGTTGACGCGACACTTCAGGGTCGCTGATGACAATATCGGCCAGGGGATCGCGCCCCAACGTGACGAGAATGGCGTTGAGGGGATAAATATGGCCGCGCATCGGCCCTTTTTTGACGAGAAGTTGGTATTTGGTAGTCACGCGATTATTTTACCTCATTAGTTCCTGAATGATGCAATGTTATAGTGGCTGGTGGCTAGTGGTTAGTAAGAAGAAGCACCAACCACCAACCACCGGCCACCAGCCACTAGCCACCAGCCACTTGCTGCTTGTTCGCTTTGCGTAATTTTTGCTGCACCAGCTTGCCAATGTCTTTGATTTCTTGCAGCCGCAGCAGCAGGGCAAGTGCCAAAAAAGCGACCAAGCCAACCGCACCGCTGATGGCGACATAGAGCAGATGGGTAAGCAAACTGCTGGCGGGCAAGAGGGTGGCGAGCAAGGTAGTAGTGGCGTAGGCAAGGAGGCCGGTAAGGGCGGCGGCGGCGGTGGCTTTAACGGCCGTTAATGTCACCCGATGCCCCCGTAGCCCGTTCAACTGGTATTGCAGCAGCCAGACCATCATGGTGGTGTGGGTGATGTGTTTGACGGCATCGGCCACCATCAGGCTGAGCAGACCGAGGCTGGGGAGGAGGAGAACGGCCGTTAAGGAATAAATCACAATACTAATCACTCCCACCAGCGCCGGCCGCCAGGTGTCCTTGCGGGCGTAGGAGGCAAAGACCAGCATTTGGTCTACGGCGGCAAACGGCATTCCAATCAGATAGACACGTAGCACCAGCGCCGTTTGCTGTGTGTCGGCAGGAGTAAACTGACCGTGTTCAAACAGCAGCCCGACGATGGGCACGGCCAGAGCCAGAAGCCCGGCGGTGGCGGGCAAAATGAGGGCAATGACCAGCCGCAGCCCTTGCGCCAGCGTTTGTTTAAAGGCGGGAATGTGGCTGGCCTGCTGCGAGAGGGTGGGCAAGGTGGCGATTGACAGTGCCGTAACCACCAACCCCAGCGGGAACTGGTAGAGTGTGGTGGCGAACTTCATGTAGGAAACGCTTTGGTCTCCAGTTCGCGTAGCCAGATTAATGCTAAAGGCGATAGCAAGCTGGTTAACAACCAGCCCGGCAACAATAGGGGTGTAGAGGATGAGAATGCGGCGGATGGCCGGATTTTGCCAATCGAACCGCCAGCGCAGGTGGGCATCACGGAGGGCGGGAAGCTGCAGCACAATTTGCAGGAAGGCTCCGATGAGCAGCCCCCAGGCAAGGCCGTGGATGTTGCCGGGGAAGAGGAGGGCGACCATGACGACGGTGCCATTGAAAACGGCGCCGATGAAGGCGGGGAGGGTGAACCGTTTGAGGGCGTAGAGGGCACCGGTGAGGATGCTGGCGAGGCCGAGGAAGAGGACGGCGGGGGTGACGAGGCGCATGAGGTTGATGGTAACGGCCGTTAAGGCCGGATCATCAAAGTTTTTTGCTCCCATCAGCCATGCCACCTGCCCGGTGAACAGTTCCACCAGCAGGACGACGATGAGCAAAACGGCCGTTGCCACGCTGAGAACGGTGCTGAGAAGCTGCCACAGCTCGTGGCGGCGTTGGGGAGTGGCGTAGTCGCTAAAGACGGGGACAAGCGAGGAATTGACCATACCGCCGATAATGAGGTCAAAAAGGCTGGTGGGGACGTAGGCAGCGACCTCGAAGGCGCTGAGGAGGCCGGAGGCGCCGAAGAGATTGGCCTTGACGGTTTC
>JAGQGA010000559.1 GCA_020432595.1 Anaerolineales bacterium
GGCGGCACCTCGGCGAGCCGCACCTCGTCAGGCGGTAGCTCCACAGCGAACGGCCGTTAACAGGTTAATCTTCTCCGTCATGGGGGCCACCGCTGCGGCAAACGTCAGCGTGTCTTGCCCCACTTGGTAGGACGATGGGCAGAGAATGTTGCGGTAGCCTAATTTATCGGCCGTTTGCAAGATGTTGGCGGTGTGGGCAAAGTTGGAGCGTAAACGGCCGTCTGGCACCCCTAAAAACTCATAATCATCACTGCAAATGGGAGCAAACCAGGATATTTCAGCACCGGTGAGGTGGGGGGAGCGGATTTCGATCATCAGTTTCTCTTAGAGTTCAGTAATCGGTAATCAGTAATCGGTAATCAGTTAGGCTACTGACTACTGATTACCGATTACCGATTACCGTTTGTTCATAAAGATATGGCGTGTTGAGCCAAAAAGTCGTCAATGACAACAACCTGACCCTGCTTAATAGATTCCTGCGCGGCAGCAGCGACGATGATAGACCAGAACCCTTCTCGCGCCGTTGCCGTTTGCGTGGGTTGCCCCTGGATGTTGTTGATGAAGTTGATGTGTTCGTAATAGGTGGCCCCGTGATGGCCGCTTTGTTCGATGACGGCCGGGTAGTTGGGGGTGGAGCGGCGGGAGGGCTTGTGGTCGCCGCACATGATTTCCAGGGAGGTTTTGGAGGAGGATTGCGGGAGGAAGTCTACTTGCTCATAGGCTTTTAAACGGCCGTCATCGCCGCACACAATCAATTCCTCATAAAACAGCGGGGCAAACATGCACAGGTTAAAGCTGGCTCGCACCCCATTGGCATAGGTCACCACCACAAAGGCATTGTCCAGAATGTCCGATTTTTCGCCGTTGTATTCAAAGTCGGTGAAGTTGACGGCCATGCTGCCAGAGGCGTAGACGGTGGCGGGGCGGGATTGGGCAAAGAGGTTGAGCAGGTCAAAGTAGTGGCAGCATTTTTCGACGAGGGTATCGCCGGAATATTTGGCGAATTTGTTCCACTGGTTCACCTTGTCTAAAAAGGGGATGCGGTGTTCGGCAATGGAGATGGTTTTGACGCTGCCGACGGATTGGCGGGTTAGCACCTCGTAAATGGCTTCGCTGTAGGTGGGTTTGTAGCGGTATTGGAGGCCGATTTGAAAAACGGCCGTATACGCCTCGGCCAATTCCATAATTGCCAGCGCGTCGGGGACGGTGGTGGCGATGGGTTTTTCCAGCAGGATGTGTTTGCCCGATTGGGCGGCCACTTTGACCACATCCAAATGGGTGTAGTTGGGGGTGCAGATGATCAGCCCATCTACGGCGGGGTCGTTGCAGGCCGCTTCCAGCGTGTCATAAATGACCAGCTCCTGACCCCGTGACCATTTTTGGTGCAACTGCCGGGCGGCGGCAACGCTGGAAGGGTTGGGGTCGTAAATGCCGTGAATGGCGGCTCGGCCTTCCAGATAAGTGACGAGGATGTGCTCCTGCCCGTTGACCCCCACGCCGATGACGTTGAATTTGAGGCTGGGGTTGCCCAGTGCCAGCAGGTAGCGATCCTGTTCGGGGAGATAGTTGAAGGTGGGGTCGAGGGCAAAAGCGCGGCTTTTTATTTCTGTGGACATGGGTTACGTAGAGCGTATTGCGTATTGCGTATTGCATGTCTTTTACGCAATACGACGTAATACGCCAGAAATCTCCTAATCATCGTTATCCATTTCTGGATCACAGATTTTGCGGTAGTCGCGGTTCCAGTAGACGAGTGGTTTTTGTTCGGGTTCGGGGACGTGGCTGGCTTTGACTTCGCCGATATAGATGGTGTGGGTGCCGGCCGTATGGCGGCTGTAGACAGTGCAGTCGAGCCAGGCGAGGGCGTTAGTGAGAATGGGGGCGCCGGTAACGGCCGTTTCCCACTCCCCAATGCCAAACCGGTCTTCCTTCTGCCAGGCAAATTGGTTGGACAGTGCCTGCTGGTCTTCCCGCAGAAAGTTGACGGCAAAAACGGCGTTGCTGCGTTCCAGCAGCTCATGCCCCCGTCCTCGGTGGTCAATGACCACCAGAATGAGCGGCGGCGTGGGGGAGACCGAGGCGAAGGCGGAAACGGTCATGCCGTGTACTTCTTCACCCGATTTGATGGTGACGACGGTGACACCGGCCGGAAAGTGGCGCAAAGCATCGCGGAATTGTTCGGGGCTGATGCGGCTAAATATATCTTCTTGCAACTGCAGCATAAGCAAGGCCTTCTTTTGGTTGGGTGAATGTTGGTAAACGGCCGTTTACCAACAACAATTTGCAGGTAGTCTGTTTGCGAAAGATGTTTCCTACTGTGTTTTGCACAATGTAGGGTAATATAGTCAATTATACTCCTGACAACGTTCAAGTTAGTCGAGTGGACTTTTATATACATCAGGAGTACATTATCTTTATGACGAGAGCGTACATTGAGCGATATTTCGGTGAGCAATGTTTGGTGCCGGTGCTGAAAGCCATTGGGCAATCGCGGCAGGTGGAGGCGCGGGAGGGAATGCTGCCGCACCATGAACTGTATTATGAATTTCACCTAGTGCTGGACGGGGCCGTGACCTGGTGGGTGGAAGATGAGATTTACCATTTGCAGCCGGGGTCGGTGTTTGTGACCAAGCCAGGTGAGGCGCATGGCAGCGTGGAAAATTTGGTGCAGCCCAGCCAATTGACCTGGCTACAGGTGGATGCGGCACTGCTGCCCGACCGCACGATGCAGGCGGAGTTGGCGGCGTTGAAGCAGCGGACGTGGCTGGGGGCGAATGAGCTGGTGGGGCAGGTGCAGCAGCTTTTGGCGGAGATTCGGCAGCCGCAGCCCGATAGCCCGCGTTTGATGATGGCGCATTTGCAGCTTTTTTTGGGGCATTTGCTGCGGCAATATGGGCAGCGGCGGAATGAGCTGCACTTTCCGCCCCCGTTTGAGGCGTTGATGGGGTTTATTGCGGAGCGGTTAACGGCCGTTCCGCCCCTCACCATTGACGATCTGTGCCAGCAAAGCAGCCTAAGTCGCAGCCGCGTTTTTCAGCTTTTTGAACAGCACGTTGGGCAAAGCCCCATTTCCTACATCAACAGCCAGCGCATTGAAAAGGCGAAGCAGTGGCTGCAAACGAGCGACAAGCTAATTACCGATATTGGCCTGGAGTTGGGTTACACCACGAGCCAGCATTTTGCCACCGTTTTTAAGCGGATTACGGGGATGGCTCCCAGCGAGTACCGGCAGTCGGCGACGTTGGGGATAGATTGGCAGCGGCGGGAAATCGGCCGTTTGTACCAGCATGGGCATTGGGATCAGGATGGGGAGGAGTTGTGATGGGGACGGGCGATGGACGGCCGAAGTAGATATAGACATTAAGAAAAAGATTTTGGGTTTGTGTTATGCAACCTCTCCTAACGTTTCACAATATCGACCCATTAACGATAGCACTTCAGTAGGCGTTGAGGCGAAAAAATCAAGGGCTGCGTCAACCGTTTCCATCAATTTTTCAAAGGTGTCAAAGTAATGATTATGAGTGGCACGCGCCTTGAGCTTTTTCCACAGGAACTCAATTGGATTGAAGTCCGGCGAGTAAGCGGGCAATTGGAAAACGGTCAAGCGAGATTCTTGAGCGAAAAACGCTTGGCACAGGGTGCTGGTGTGATAGCGAGCACCGTCTTGAATCAAGATGAGCGGTCGCTTCGTTTGCTTTAAGACAGTGCGTAACAATGCGATATAGCTGTCAGAGTTGAAACGCTCCTGAATAGCTTGATGGAAGAATTGTCCGGTGAAATACTCGACCATGCCAAACAACTTGTACCCTTTGCGCTTACCTGAGGTTTTGACTTCTGGCTGTTGTCCACGCGGTGCCCATGTGTATCCCAACGACCCCCACA
>JAGQGA010000055.1:0-7357 GCA_020432595.1 Anaerolineales bacterium
ACCCGCTACCTCACGCCCGACATTCGCCGCCGCCACTATCACGGCTTTGTGGTGGACGTGTCGGCTACAACCAATGCCAACACCAGGCTCTTGCTCATGCCGCCATCGGCCCAATGGCTCCACCGCCTGATTCAACCCCGCTACGGCAATCAGCAGCTTACTAATCTACCTGCACCGTACAATGATTTAACCGTTTGGGCGCATGATCCCGGTTGGGCGGCTGGCTTTTTGGGAAAAACGGCCGTTTCCCACACCCTCACCACCCTGCTTTTTGCCAACGGCGAACCAAACGGCAACATCCTCTACCTCAGCCCCGACACCTGCCGCCTCACCATTGCGGCTCCTCCCGCCAGCCCAACGGAAGCCACCGTGCGCCAGTGGGTTGAGCAAACCAGCGAAATAGCCGCTTTTGTGGAGCAAAACCCACCGCTGCAAAAAGCATCCCTCACCTGGCTAGAGCGTCAACCCGCCAATACGCGCCTCTTTATTACCGCTGGCGGCCTGCTGTTTGGCCTCCCGCTCCTTTTTTTTGTGTGCTGCGTGCTGCCTGTTGTGGCTGCGCTGCTGCTCATGGCAAAGTAATGCTTTCCCGCTCCATATGATGCACATTTCAATTTTTTAATCATGAAAATCATCTCCATCGGCGAAACAACCATTGACTATTATCTGCGGCAAAATCTCACCTTTGTGGGCGGCATCTCGCTCAACTTTGCCGTTCACGCCAAGCGAAGCGGCGCGGAGCAGGTGTCGCTGGTTAGCTGCGTCGGCAACGACGGCGATGAGCGGCGCGTCTTTGCGACATTGGCGCAAGAGGGGATAGACAGTTCGCAGGTGGCGGTGGTTGCGGGCAAAACGGCCGTTTGTGCCATCGAAGTCCACGACAACGCCGACCGCATTTTCCCTGAAGGGGGCTACCACCTCCACGTTCTGCGCCAGCTAACCCTCAGCGATACAACCATCGCCGCCATCTGCCAGCACGACATCATGGTCTCCATGTATCAGGGAGATTGGCCTGGCCCGCTGATTGACCAACTGCTCCACTTGCCCACCTTCACGGGCAAGCGCGTCCTTGACTTTGGCGATTGGTCAGGTGGATACATCAAAACCGACGCGCTGCCGGCTTTATCCGCTGTCGATCTCGCCTTTATCAGCGGCGATGCAGCAACGGTTGCGGCCATGCAGCCTCTCGCCGCAACGCTGCCGGGGCTGATTGTGGTGACGCTGGGAGCGGCGGGGAGCGTGGCTTTGGCAAAAGAAGGGAAGGTGTGGCAAACGGCCGTTTCTGTCCCCACCCCCGTTGACTCCACTGGCTGCGGCGATGCCTTCCAAGCCGCCTTCACCGTCAACTATTTCCGCGATGGCGACATTGCCAAGGCGTTAGCCAAAGGGTCAGCGCAAGCGGCTGGCGTTTTGCAACATTTTGGCGCCTTTCAGTAACAATAAACGTCCCTTCCCTAAAATTCACCCCGCTCGTACAATAGCCCCATGCTGCTAGATGCCCATACCCACATTGATATGTACAGCGACGAGCAATTGCCAACCATCCTTGCCGAAATCGCTCGCCACCAAATTTTCACCCTCTCCGTCTCCATTGACGTGCCATCGTACCAACGCGCCCAGCACATTGCTGCCCAGGCTCCCCATATCGTCCCCCTGTTTGGCATCCACCCCTGGGAAGCCCACCGCTATGCCGACAAGCTGCCCAGCCTGCTGCCGTTTATGACGGAAACGCCCCTTTTTGGCGAAATTGGCCTCGATTTTCACTTTTTTAAGGAGCCAACCCACCAGGCGCAGCAGCGTGCCGTGCTGGACTTTTTTCTGGATGCCGCCGCAGCGCAGCAAAAAATTGTCAATCTGCACGTGTTGGGGGCGGAAAAAGAGGTGCTAACGCAGCTTGAAACGTTTCGTCCCCCCACCCCCATCGTTCACTGGTATTCGGGGTCGCGCTCGCTCCTTGACCGCTATCTGGCGGTCGGCACGTATTTTTCCTTTGGGGTGGAACTGCTGTTTTCGCAACGAATTGAGGGGCTATTAACGGCCGTTCCGCCCCACCGCCTCCTCACCGAAACCGACAACCCCACCGCCTACAGCCACTTCGCCCACCAACCCGGCACCCCCAACCTACTCCCCCAAATCGTTGCCAAAATTGCCCAAGTACGGCAAATGACCGAAGCCGAAGTCGTTGAACTGGTGGCCGATAATTTCACGCGGCTGATTGCGCCCGTGGCATCGGTTGCCAAGAAGTGGGAGGAGGCAAAAAAGAAATGGCAACGCAGATGACGCGGATCGGAATGGATTTTTACAGATTTTGTTGTTCTGATCCGCGAAAATCCGCCTTAATCCGCGTCATCCGCGCATCTATTCCCCTCGCCCCAACGGGGGAAAGCGGGTTTTGGCCGCCGCTACCGTCCAATCCATGTGGTTACGCACATATTCCTGGCTGGCATCACGCGGTGGGTTGTAGTCCCATGAGGTAATCGCCCCCAGTTCCATGGCCGCATGAACAGCGCGGCGTTGTTTCTGGCTGCGAATGACATCGCGGCGAATTTGCTCGCTGTCCCACCGCTGCGCCACTTCGGCGGCAAAGCTGGCGGCGACCTCGGCCAGTGCCGGGTCAGCGGCACGGTTGACCAACTCATTGGGGTCGTTGGCAAGATCAAAAAGCAGCGGTGGGTCGCTGTGACAATAGATGTATTTGTAGGGGCCGCGCCGAATCATGATGACGGGGTAGCCGGTCATTTCGGCGCAATATTCGCCAATGGCTTCGTCTATGGGGTCGTGCTGGCCGGTGGCGAGAGGAAGGAGAGAACGGCCGTTAATCGGACTCCCAAACTCTGGTTTCTCGCGCCCCGCCATCGCCGCAATGTCCACCATCGTCGGCAGCAAATCCAGCAACGAGCAGGCATTAACGGCCGTTCCCTGGGCAATCCCCGGCCCCGCCATCACCAGCGGCACCCGCGCCGAATGCTCAAAAAAGTTCATCTTGTACCACAGCCCCCGCTCACCCAGCATATCGCCATGGTCGGCCGTCACAATCACAATCGTGTTGTCCAGCAGTTCCGCCTCGCGCAGTGCCGCCACCAGCTCGCCAATCTTGCTATCAAAATACGACACGTTGGCGTAATAAGCGTGACGCGCCCGGCGGGTTTCCGCTTCACTCGCCACTACCCGACTGGCCTCAATGCCATCCCGCAGCCGCCGCGAAAACGGGTCATCGGCTACGTCCGCCAGCGTTGTTGTGGGCATGTCAATCGCCGCCGGGTCATACAAATCCCACCATTTGCGCCGCGCCACATACGGGTCATGCGGATGGATAAAACTGGCAACCAGACAAAACGGCCCCGATTGGTTGCGAGCATAATCAAAAATTTTGCGCTGGGCAAAAAAGGCAACCTCATCGTCATAATCGAGCTGGAAGGTCGCCGCCGCAATTCCCGCCTCTCGCACCGACTCCATGTTGTGGTACCACTTGTCAATCCGCTCCTCGTAGTTTTCCCAATCTGGTGTCCAGGCGTAATCGGATGGGTAGACATCGGTTGTCACCCGTTCGGCAAAGCCGTGAAGCTGGTCGGGGCCAACAAAGTGCATTTTGCCCGACAGGCAGGTTTGATAGCCCATCGTTTTGAGGTAGTGGGCAAAGGTGGGAACAGAGGCGGGGAATTCGCAAGCGTTGTCATAGGCGGCAATGTTGGTGACATATTGGCCGGACATAAAGCTAAAGCGGGAGGGGGCGCACAGGGGCGAGTTGCAGTAGGCGGCATCAAAGCGTGTGCCGCGTGCCGCCAGTGCGTCCAGATGCGGGGTTTGCACCAGCGGGTGGCCGTAGGTGCCGGTAAATTGTGGCGCAAGTTGGTCTGCCATGATAAGCAGAATGTTGGGGGGTGTTTTACTCATGAACTCTCCTTATGGAAATGGGACGCGGACAAACACGGACGAACGCGGACAGGTTGTTGGTTGTTAATCGCGTGTTTGTTCCATTGAGTGTGGTACCTATTGTATAACCACAGCACACTACGGTACAACGTAGATGAGAATGGAATAGCCCACGCGGGCGCTGGGGGGCTGGGAGCGGAACCAGGGGAAGACATATTTTTGGTCGGGCGGCAGCGGGACTTCCCAATAGCTGTCCACGCTGATGGCATAAATGCCGGGTTCAGGCTGCTGGGTGTTGAAGGCGGGATTGCCCCATTGGGAATAAAAGCTCTGCCGGCCGACACCAGGCAGCGGTGTGTGGTTAATCCCATAGTAATTGGGGTCGGCGGTGCCAAACCAGGCCAGGTTGATGTGGTCAACGTTATTGGCAAGCATCCAGTGGCGCAGCCGCAGTAAATCTTGCCCCCAATCCACGTTGCTATCCAGCAGCACGTTGTAGCCATTTTCCGGCCCGCCGTAAAGCGGATTAAAGTAGCTCAGATAATAAGGATGGATTTGCCAATCAACCAACAGCAGCCACCCTACCGCCAGCCAAACCACCCCCAATCTCCAATCCCCAATCCCCAATCCCCCTACACCCCACGCCCCACGTCTGCCCAACCCCGCCATCAACAGCACCAGATACGGCAGCAGCGGCAGCAGGTGGCGGTAGCCGATGTTGAGCGAGCTTTGCATGGAGAGGAGGAAGAAGCAAACGGCCGTTCCCAGCAAAAACAACCCCTTACGCCGCATCTCCGGCCGCCACACTGCCCAGACAATGGCAATGGGCAGCAAAACCAGCAGCGGCGTGGCCGTTTTGGCGGCAAAGGCAACGGGGAAGTAGTTCCAAAAGCCGGTGTCGGAGAATTGGCCGAGGAGAAAGGCGGGAAAACGGCCGTTATTGACCAACAGCGCAATCTGCTCAATCCCAGCCCAGTAGGTGGGCATGGGGCCAGAACGGCCGTTTAGCCCCAGCAGCAGATCCGACTGAAAGCGAAAGTTGCCCCATTCAAAGGCAAACAGCGCCCAGACCACGAAGATGGAAAGCAGGCCAGCGGTGAGAAATTGGGTGAGGCGAAAAACGGCCGTTTTTACCGTCCATCCCCCCGGATAAAGCGGCAGCAGCGCCAGCCCTGACCAAATGAGCACAAACCCCAGCACCGACATTTTGCTGCCAAACGCCAGCCCCAGCACCAGCACCGCCAGCAGCCAACGCCGCCAATCCCAGCCGGGGCGCGACCACAGCCGCCACAAGGCCCAGGTTGCCAGCAGGGAAAAGAGGGTGCCGCCTAGATCGGTGGTAGCATAACGGCCGTTGGCGATCATGTTTGGCTCAAACAGCAGCAACAAAAACGCCAGCGGAGCCGTTCGTCGCCCCCACAATTCCCGCGCAAATCGGTAGGCCGTCAACGCCAACCCCAACGTCAGAAACACAATAGGCAGCCGCGCCAAAAACACCATCCGATCCACGTCATGGTTAACCGACCACAGCAGCAGGTCGGCAAAGGCATACCAATTGCGCGTTTCTGTCCAGCTTGGGTCATTGGTCGGCAGGGTGACATCCAGCAGCAGCAGCGGCAGGGCACTCAGGCTGTTGACCAACGGCGGGTGTTCCAGGCTAAGCCGCGCATCACCGGTGCGAAGCAGTGCCAGCCCACGGGCAATGTGGTTTTGCTCATCCATCGTGGGGCTGTCTTCCACCATGCTGGAAAGTGCCCAAAAGAAGAACAGCAGTATGAAAGGCATTAAAAGCCAAGTATGGGACATTCGGCGCAAGGTTATCATGGAGGCGATTATCCAAAATCATGATAGAGACGCAAAATTTTGCGTCTACGCATCACAGCTTGCACCTGGAGGCACAAGAATGTTGCACTTGGAGACGCAAGATGCTGCACCGCTACCATTTACCTGATGGCTCATAGCGGCTACAATCCCGCCCTATGCGTGGAAAATGGATGACATGGCTAAAAATTGGCATCACAGTCATTGGGCTGTGGGTGGTGTTGACCAAGTTTGACCTCAATCTGATGCGGCAAACATTAACCCAGGCGCGGCTGGGGTGGGTCTTGGTGGCTTTTCTGCTGGTTATTGGCAGCCTGGTGGTACGAGCGTATCGCTGGTGGCTGCTGCTGCAAGGGCTGGGAGCCACCATTAAGCTAAAGCGACTGGTGGCACTATATTTTGTGGGCAACTTTTACAATGCCTTTCTCCCCTCTGGCTTTGGCGGTGATGTGGTGCGGGTGGTGGAAGTGGCGCAAGAGGTGGATGCCGGGGTGGCAGCAGGGACGGTGCTGGTGGATCGGCTGACGGGGCTGCTGGTGCTGTTTGCCCTGGCACTCTTATCGCTGCCGTTTCGGCCGGCCGACTTTCCGCCAACGCTGCTGTGGCCGATTGTGGGGCTGTGTGTGGTGGGGCTAGCCGCCGGAGCCGTGATTTTGCAGGGAGATTTGGCACTGACCATAGTGGGCTGGCTGCCGGGCTGGCTGGAAGGGCGAGTGATGGGGTTTGTGCGGCCGATGTTAACGGCCGTTCGTCAATGCGGCCATCAGGCCGTGGGGCGAGCCTTAGCCGTTTCCGCCTTCTTCACCCTTTTCATGATTGGCTGGTGGTTTGCCGCCGCCCAAGCGCTTGGTTTTGCCATCCCCCTCAGCTACCTGCTACTCGTCATCCCCATCCTCTCCATCTCCCTCCTCATCCCCTCTGTTGGCGGGCTGGGCGTACGCGAAACATTGGCCCCCGTGCTGTTTGCCGGGGTCAATTTGCTGCCAGCACAGGCAGCCGCGCTGGCACTGGTCGTGTTTTTGGTGGAACGATTGTCCGGGCTGCTGGGTGCGCCCATCTACATTGCCTCGCTGCTGCGGAAACGGGCAGAATAGGTTGGGCGACAGACCAGAATAGTCGCTAGTAGCTGGTGGCTGGTACCAACCACTAACCACCAGCAACCATTTACAGAGCTTAACCTATGCAAAAAATATTGACAGGAATTGCTGTGCTCGCAGGCTTACTTTTTGCCTATGTTGACAGCCGGCCGAACTGGGATGACACTGCACTGCTTGTCGTCGGTATTCTGGGTGTTTGCGGCCTCATCGCCCTGCTTGGCTATCACCGTCCCTGGCTGCTGGCACTGGCCGTTGGCATTTGGATTCCACTGCACGGCATTTTTGTTAGCCATAACGCTGGCGCCCTTGTTGCCCTTGTCATTGCCTTTATTGGAGCCTATGCCGGTTGGGTAATTCGTCTCGGCCTCAACAAGACGGGTCAGTTGGCATAAAAACGGCCGTTTTGGATGATAGACAGGTCATTATAAGTCTGATTTCCCAGCCGGCCGTGCTTGCCCCGTCAAAATAGGCGCGGTTCAGCCCCAACCAAATCCTTGCAATCCAGCCAGCATCCTCTATAATGGTGACTGCTCGGGGCGTGGCGCAGTTTGGTAGCGCGCTTCGTT
>JAGQGA010000055.1:7367-15105 GCA_020432595.1 Anaerolineales bacterium
GTCGGTTCAAATCCGGCCGCCCCGACTGGAAAGCCTCACCGTTTGCGGTGGGGCTTTTTTGTTGGTAGCCGCAGACAAACTGGCGACTATCGGCAATCGGTAGATTTGATGAAGGCGGTGCGGGCTAAGTTGAAGATGCTGCAAGAGGCGAGTGGAACGGTAGACACCCCCCACCCGGTCTACTGTCTCTGCTGTCTATTTGTCTACCGCCAGATGCAATGTGAGAAAAATTGGGTATCATAGGCTCATTCACGGCCTTTCTGTAAGTGAAGCGTTTATTTCTAATCTGACAGCGAAACTCTGCCTTCTCTACAAGCCATTTGGGACAGGCAACCATAAGAGAAAACTTTATGAACCATACCGTCCACAATAATCTTGTCAGTTTTATTTGGGGCATTGCCGATGATGTGCTGCGCGATGTCTATGTACGGGGCAAGTATCGGGATGTGATTTTGCCGATGACGGTGATTCGGCGGCTGGATATTTTGTTGGAGCCGACTAAAGATGAGGTGCTGAAGATGCACCAGTTTTTGGAAGAGAACAAGATTGAGGCGGGTATTGCTCAATACCAACGAATTACGGGCTACCCTTTCTACAATACCTCTCTTTTTACGCTGCAACGACTGTATGATACGCCCAGCCACATTAAGGCCAATTTTACGGCTTACCTAAATGGCTTTAGCGACAACGTGCAGGAGATCATTCGCAAGTTTAAGTTTCATAACCAGTTGGAAACGTTGGATGATGCCAACCGCTTGTATCCTTTGCTGGAAAAGTTTTTGTCGCCGCGTATGAATTTGGGGGTGAATTCGGTGAAGGACAGCCAAGGGCATGTGCTGCATGAGGGGCTGTCGAATTTGGGCATGGGGTATGTGTTTGAGGAGTTGATTCGCCGCTTTAATGAGGAGAATAATGAGGAGGCGGGGGAGCATTTTACGCCGCGTGACATTATTCAGTTGATGGTGCATTTGTTGTTTGAGCCAGTGGCCGAGCAGGTGGAGAGTGGCACATATCTGGTCTATGACGGGGCCTGTGGCTCTGGCGGGATGTTGACGGAGGCGGAGAAATATTTTACGGAATTGGCTGAGGCACGGGGCAAGCGGGTGTCGTTGGAGCTGTATGGGCAGGAGGTGAACCCAGAGACGTATGCCATTTGTACGGCCGATATGCTCATCCAGGGGCGCAACCCGGAAAACATCGCTTTTGGTTCCACGCTCCGGCAGGATGCCTTTATGCGGATGTTGTATGATTTTATGCTATCGAATCCGCCCTATGGCAAGTCGTGGAGTGTGGACAAGGATTACATTTTTGATGGCAAAAAGAAAGAGGTGATTGACCATCGCTTTACGGTGGGTTTGCCGCGCAGCAGTGATGGGCAGTTGCTCTTTTTGGTCAATATGCTGACCAAGATGAAGGACACGCCACGCGGCAGCCGCATTGCTCATGTTCACAATGGCTCGGCTTTGTTTACGGGGGATGCGGGGCAAGGGGAGAGTGAGATTCGCAAGTGGATACTTGAGAATGATTGGTTGGAAGCGATTATTGGGCTGCCGCTCAATATGTTTTATAACACGGGCATTGCTACCTATATTTGGGTGCTGACCAATCGCAAGCCGGAGCATCGCCAGGGCAAGGTGCAGTTGATTGATGCGCGGGAGTTGTATACGAAGCTGCGTAAGAATTTGGGCAGTAAGAATTGTGAGTTTACGTCAAACCACATTAGCCTCATCATGCAAACCTTTTTGGATTTTGCTGAAAGTGACATCAGCCAGATATTTGCCAATGAAGAGTTTGGTTATCACAAGATTACGGTGGAACGGCCGTTACGCCTCAAAACCCACATCACGCCAGAACGATTGGCGACGTTTAAGGCGGAGAATCCAGGGGATGAGGCGTTGGCCGAGGGGCTGGCGACGGTGGTAGGCGATCAGCCCCATTTGGATTTTAATGCGGTGCAGCGACAGTTCAATAAATGGTTGAAGGGGCAGGGGTTGAAGGCGACGGCCAAACAGTTGAAGGCGTTGTGGGACGTTTTTACGGAGACGGATGAGGGGGCAGAGCCTTTGATTAAGAAGAAGCATAAGGATGGCACGGTGGAGTATGAGCCAGACAGCAATTTGCGCGATACGGAGAATGTGCCTTTGACGGAGACGATTGCCGCTTACATGGCGCGGGAGGTGCTGCCCCATGTGCCGGATGCCTGGATTGATGAGAGTAAGACGGCGCGGGGGTATGAGATTTCCTTTACCAAATATTTTTACCAGTATGAACCGCTGCGGACGTTGCATGAGATTGTGGCTGATATTCGGGCTTTGGAATCAGAAACCGATGGCATTTTAGAACAGATTGTAAGTGTGGCAACGGCATGATGCAACAGTATCCAGCTTACAAAGATTCAGGCTTATATTGGCTTGGAGAAATCCCTTCTCATTGGGATACACTTGCAATCAAAAGAATTGTAACCACACCAGTGACAGATGGCCCGCATGAAACACCAGAGTTTTTAGATGATGGCATTCCGTTCGTTTCGGCTGAAGCTGTAAAGAATTTCCAACTAGATTTCTCAAAAAAAAGAGGCTTCATTTCACCACAGGATCACGCAAAATATTCCAAAAAATACAAACCAAAGAGGGGTGACATTTACATTGTTAAGTCAGGAGCTACAACTGGCAATGTAGCCGTTGTAGAAACTGATGAAGAATTTAATATTTGGTCGCCCCTTGCTGCAATTAGGCCAAATCCTAAGAAAGCACTCACGCGATTTGTGTATTTCTTCATGCGTTCTCGTCATTTCTTTCAAGCAATAGCAACAAAATGGAGTTTCGGTACGCAACAAAATATTGGGATGGGGGTAATCGAGAATATTCGCATCACATTACCACCATTAGATGAACAAAAGGCAATTGCTGATTATCTTGATGAGCAAACGGCCGTTATCAACCAATTCCTCACCAATAAGCGGCGGCTGATTGCGTTATTGGAGGAGCAGAAACAGGTGGTGATTAATACGGCCGTGACGCAGGGATTGGAAACGGCCGTTGGCCGCAAACCCTCGGGCATTGACTGGCTTGGCAACATTCCGGCTCATTGGACAGAAAAACGTGCTAAATATTTCTTCTATGAAGTTAACGAACGTTCGGAAACAGGCGAAGAAGAACTGCTTTCAGTTTCCCATATTACGGGCGTAACACCTCGAAGTGAGAAAAATATCACCATGTTTCAAGCCGAATCTTATGAGGGATATAAAACTTGCCAGCCTGATGATTTAGTTATCAACATTATGTGGGCTTGGATGGGTGCGATGGGTGTTTCACAACATCACGGCATTATCAGTTCTGCTTATGGCGTTTATCGCCAACTTAAATCCAATACTTTTTATTCACCGTATCTTGACCACCTTGTTAGAGTAAATCAATACATTGCCGAGTATACATGTCGCTCAACGGGGATTCGTTCATCCCGTCTTAGAATGTACACAGATGATTTTTTCGATATGCCCATCATTTGCCCACCCTATAACGAGCAAGTTGCCATAGTTCAATTCATTGATGACAAAACAGCCGAAATCAACGCCGCCATTGAACGCACCCAACGCGAAATCGAGCTTATCGAAGAATATAGGACAACACTAATTGCCCACGCAGTCACCGGTAAAATAGATGTCCGTTCTGTTGTATAATGGCTTCATCCTTTTCATTGCCTGAGGTAAATATGACGTTACACCAACTAACCATCCCCTATCCCGATGAACTCCTGCTCTCCCTCAAAACCGAGCCGCAAGCCTTTGAGCAAGAAGCCCGCCTCCTGCTGGCCGTCAAACTCTATGAGCAAGGGCGCATCTCCACCGGCATGGCCGCCCGTCTGGCCGGGTTAAATCGCGTCACCTTCCTCTTTGAACTGCAACGCTTCGGCCTCTCCCCCATCGGCATAGACCCCAACGAACTCGCCAGCGACACCGCCCATGCCTAATACACCCCGCCGCGTCATCAGCAACACCACCCCCATCATCACCCTCTCGCTGCTGGGTCAGCTACCTTTGCTGCAACAACTATATGGCACGGTCTTGATACCAACGGCCGTAGCCAACGAAATCCTCGCGGGCGGTTCCCGCACAGGTGCAGCCGAACTACAACAAGCCAGCTACATCCACCCCACACCCCTCCAAGACCCACGTCGCGCCGACCTCCTCAGCGATTTAGACCGTGGCGAAGCCGAAGCCATCGCCCTGGCCCTGGAACAAAATGCCGACCTCCTCATCATGGATGAACGATTAGGGCGACGACACGCCAGCCGCCTGGGCATCCCCCTCACTGGCTCCCTAGGCATCCTCCTCAAAGCCAAACAAAAAGGTCATCTCACCGCGATCAAACCTCTTTTGATCCAACTCGAGCAAGGTGGCATCCATCTCAGCCCCGCCCTTATCGCCCAAGTCTTGCAACAAGCAGGTGAAACATGATTCCCACAATCAATACCCCCATCGAACGCACCCAACGCGAAATCGAGCTTATCGAAGAATACAGGACGACACCATTTGCCCACGCCGTCACCGGTAAAATAGATCTCCGCTAGGTGCATTGCACGCGCCAGCGTGCGTTGCACCACCCACCCCACCCCACCATCCCCCTTACCAACACCTGGGTCAAGTCGTGCCACGTAGCCGAAGGCTGCAAGGCACCGAGGGCAGCCACCCATTGCCTCACCAGACAAAAGGTCTTAAAATAGCTGGCATGAGTCGTGCAATGCACCCCTTGGGGGCAATGCACGGGGAGGAAAAGTTATGCCTAAAGCACGACCCGCCTATCTCGAAGGTCATTACTATCACTTCTACAACCGAGGCCGCAGCAAGCTCTCCATTTTCCACGACCCCAACGACTACATCTTCCTACTGCGCCATTTCAAGGAGTATGTAAAAGAATTCAATATCGCCATCATCGCTTACTGTCTGCTGCCCAACCATTACCACATATTGGCGCGGCAAAACGGCCGTGTCCAGGCCAACGTCCTCATCCAACGCCTTTTCAACCGTTACAGCAAAACCTACAACAAAAAATACACCCACTCCGGCACCATCTTTGAAGGGCCATACGAAGTCAAAATCGTCACCGACGACCGCTATCTCATAAACCTTTGCCGCTACATCCACGCCAATCCCGTCAAACACGGCCTTGTTAAAGACATACTCGACTGGCCCTACTCCAACTATCCTGAATGGCTCGGCTTGCGTCCAGGCACATTGGTAGACAGACAATTTATCCAAGACTACTTCCCCACCCCAGGTGAATATAAAACATTCGTCCGCGATTATTTACAAAACAACAACCTCCCCGACGGCATGGATGATTATCTCTTCTACTAACCGTGCATTGCACGCGCAGCGTGCGTTGCACGACTCCAATACTAACTTACCTCCATCAAGGGTCGTGCAACGCATCCTTCGGATGCAATGCACGGATAGGTGAAATATGAGTACAGATACAAGCGAAGCTGGCTTAGAAAGCCTTATCAGCCAATATCTCATCCAGCACAATCAGTACATTGCTGGCAGTACCCAAGATTACGACAAAGCCACCTGCCTGGACAAAGTGCAGCTATTGGCCTTCCTAGAAGCCACCCAAGCCGAAACCCTAGCCAAGATTCCCCACCACGACAAGTTACTGCAACGTATCAGCGACCAAATACGGGATAAAGGCATTGTAGAACTGCTGCGTAAAGGCATCAAATACCAGCAGCAACGCCTCAACCTCTACTATCCCCAGCCACCACACAGCCTCAACCCCCAAGCCGGGCAAAACTACCAGGCCAACCGCTTCTCCGTCACGCGGCAGGTGCATTTTAGCCAGCAGCACCCCCGGCAATCGCTGGATATGGTCATCTTCCTCAACGGCCTGCCCCTCATCACCTTTGAACTGAAAAACAACCTAACCAAACAAAACGTCAATCACGCCAAACGGCAGTACCGCGAAGACCGCGACCCCAAAGAACCCCTCTTCCGCTTTGCCCGCTGCCTGGTACATATGGCCGTTGATGACCAGGAAGTGTGGATGACCACCGAACTCAAAGGCCAGTCCACTTTCTTCCTCCCCTTCAATCGCGGGCAAGGCTACGGCAAACCCATCTATGAGGCCGTCAACCACGGCAAGGGCAACCCCCTCAACCCCAATGGCCTGATGACGGCCTACCTGTGGCAAGAGGTGCTGACCAAAACCAGCCTGAGCGGCATTGTGGAAAAATATGCCCGCATCATCCAGGACAAGGACAGTAAAACGGGCAAGAAAAAGCCGCCCCGTCTCGTCTTTCCCCGCTTTCATCAACTGGATGCCGTGCGTAAGCTGCTGCGCGATGCCCAAACAGCAGGCGCAGGCAAGCGTTACCTCATCCAGCATTCGGCCGGATCAGGCAAAAGTTACTCCATCGCCTGGCTTGCCCATCAACTGGTGGAACTAACCAGCCTCTACACCCACCAACCCATCTTTAGCTCCATCATCGTCGTTACTGACCGCGTTGTCCTCAACCGCCAAATTCGGGACACCATCAAACAGTATGCCCATGTGGACGGCGTGGTCGCGGCCGTGCGCGGCAGCACCGAATTGGCCGAGAGCTTGGAAGCAGGCAAAAAAATCATCATCACTACCATCCAAACCTTCCCCTTTGTGCTGGCAAAAGTAGGCGCAATGGGCAACAAAACCTTTGCCATCATCATAGACGAAGCCCACAGCAGCCAGGGTGGTAACGTCGCCGCCAAAATGAATCTGGCCTTAGGGCGGGAAACCATCGCCGACATCGAAGATGACGAAGACGCTATCAACGCCCTGATTGACAACCAAAAAATGCTCAAAAACGCCAGCTATTTCGCCTTCACCGCCACGCCCAAAAACAGAACTTTGCAAACCTTTGGCATAGAACATCCGCTGACGGGCAAATACACCCCCTATCACGTTTACACCATGAAACAAGCCATCGAAGAAGGCTTTATCATGGATGTGCTGGACAATTACACCACCTACAACAGCTATTACAAAATCCTCAAAAAAGTCAGCGACGATCCCCAATTCGACAGCAAACAGGCCAACAAACGGCTGCGTAAATACGTCGAAGGCCATCCCGACAGCATCCGCCAAAAAGCCGAAATCATGATCCACCACTTCTTTGATGAAGTGATTAAGGCCAAGAAAATCAACGGACAGGCCAAAGCAATGGTCGTCACCGCCAGCATCATCAACGCCATTGAATACTTTTGGGCGTTCCAAGCCTATCTGCAAGAAATCAACTCGCCTTACAAAGCCATCGTCGCCTTCTCCGGCAGCAAAAGCCATAAGGGATCTGCTTATGATGAAGCCGCGCTAAATGGCTTCCCCAGCAGCCAAATTGAAGAGCAGTTTAAAGAAGATGAATACCGCTTTCTGATTGTGGCTGAAAAATACCAGACGGGTTATGACCAACCCCTGCTGCATACGATGTATGTGGACAAGGTGCTGTCTGATGTCAAAGCCGTGCAAACCCTTTCCCGCCTCAACCGTTCTCATCGGGACAAGACCGACACCTTTGTCCTGGATTTCGTTAACAGTGCCGATGCCATTCAAAAAGCGTTTGAACCCTTCTACCAGACCACTATCTTGAGCGAGGGAGCCGACTTTGACCGCCTCAATGATTTGCAAGACGCACTGGATGCTTTTCAAGTTTATTCGGTCGAGCAGGTGGAGCAGTTTATGTCGCTGTTTATTCGTGGAGCAGAACGGGA
>JAGQGA010000560.1 GCA_020432595.1 Anaerolineales bacterium
ATGCTTATCTCCTCCATCCTCAACTTCCAGACGGCGCGGTTTACCGTGGGCAATGATTTGCCGTTTATTCTCTATTTGCCCACTTACGCTGCCATCGCCTGGTATCACGGCCGTTTGAACGAAACGTTGCAAGCCGACTTGCGGCAAACGTTGGCCGAGGTGGAGGCGTTTGCCGAGGGGGAATACGCGACGGCGTTGATGAAAGGAGCCAAGCTGCCGGCCGCCGAGGCAACGGTCATTCGGCAAAAGCTGGCGTGGTACACGGGGCTGTCAGAAAGCTACATTGAGCAGACGAATTTGCGGGTCAACATTCATCGCTTTACCAAAGAGTTGATGCGGACGGAACGGCGGACGGTGGGGCGGCTAGACGGCCGTTTTCTCGGCATTGACCGTGACAGTGCTGGCGAGCATTTTGAATACGACCCCAGCTACGCCCAAATTCAGGGAACCTACACGGCGACCTTAAACGACTACGTTCGCCGCGACCTAGCCTACGAGAACGACCTGCCCTACGAAATCCTGACCGGGCGCGTCTGGCCGTGGTCATATGAGACTCACCAAAATGAATTTGTCAACGTGGCCGAAACGCTGCGGAGCGCCATCTCGCAAAACCCGTTTTTGCGCGTTTTTGTCGCTAACGGGTATTACGATTTGGCGACCCCATACTTTGCCACCGAATATACCTTCAACCATTTGGAGCTAGACCCATCGCTACAGCCAAATATCAGCATGGCCTACTACGAAGCGGGGCATATGATGTATGTCCACCAGCCATCGCTGGCGCAGTTGAAGCGGGATTTGGATCGGTTTTTACTCGGTAATCAGTAATCGGTAATCAGTAATCAGTTTAGGTTACTGGTTATTGGTTACTGGTTACTGCTTCAAATAAGAATGCAAAATGAATTAGACAACAGAATGATCCAGGTATTGAACCACGAAGGACAGGTGGTGGGGGAGCTGCCGGAGCTGAGTGATGACGAAATGCGAGCCATGTATCGCTGGATGGTCTTTGGCCGCGTTTTTTCAGACCGGATGGTGGCGTTGCAGCGGCAAGGGCGCAGCAACACCTTTGCCCCCCTAACCGGACAAGAAGCGTCGGTGGCGCTGGCAACGGCGCTCCAGCCGGATGATTGGTTTGTGGGGTCGTACCGCGAAATTTTGCCAATCCTGGCAAAAGGGGTGCCGCCATTGGCGATGTTGGAGACATACAAGGGGTATATCCCCACCCAATACAGCCGCGAAGCCCATACATTGCCGATTCAGATCGTGTTGGCGGCGCAAATGCCCCACGCGGCTGGGCTGGCGATGGCGATTAAGTATGAGGGCAAACCCCATGTGGCTGTTGGCGTGTGTGGCGATGGGGCGACTTCGGAGGGAGATTTTAACGAGACGCTCAATTTTGCCGGGGTGTTTAAGGCTCCGCTGGTGGTGGTGGTGCAGAACAACGGCTGGGCGATTTCGGTGCCGCGTCGGGTGCAAACGGCCGCTTCTTTCATTGCCGACCGTGGCCCCGGTTTTGGCGTGCCCAGCTTTGTGGTGGATGGCAACGACGTGCTGGCTGTCCACAAGGTGATGGCCGACTGCGTGGCGCGGGCGCGGGCAGGGGATGGACCAAGTTTGGTGGAGATGATAACTTACCGGCTGGGGGCGCACACCACGGCCGATGACCCCACCAAGTACCGCTCAGAGGAGGAGCTGGCGTATTGGAAACCGCGTGACCCACTGCTGCGGATGCGAATGTATTTGTTGAGCAAGGGGCTGTTGAGTAACGCGGAGGATGAGCAGATGCATGAGGCGGTGGCGGCGGAGATACAAACGGCCGTTTCTGCCCTCGATGCTATGCCCCCCACCGAACCCAGCCGCCTCTTTGAACTGGTTTACGAAACCCCCACGCCGCAGCTCGTGGCACAGCGGGCGGCGTTACAGGACATTGGGGATTAGAGAATTGATGAAGGTTCACAATCTCCAATCTCCAATCTCCAGTCTTCATAGGAAACAATATGCCTAAATGGACAATGGTACAAGCTCTGAACAATGCGCTGGAGCTTGAGTTAGAACAGGATGAGCGGGTGCTGATTTTTGGCGAGGACGTGGGGTTGAACGGCGGCGTTTTTCGCGTGACGGACGGGTTGCAGGCGAAGTTTGGCGAGCGACGGGTGTTTGATACCCCTTTAGCGGAGTCGGGAATTGTGGGAACGGCCGTTGGCATGGCGGTTTACGGCCTGCGCCCCGTACCGGAAATCCAGTTTGCCGGGTTCAGCTTTGTCTCCTTCAACCAAATCGCCTCGCAGGCCACCAAAATGCGGCTCCGTTCCGGCGGCGTGTTCACCGTGCCGCTGGTGATTCGCGCCCCGTTTGGCGGCGGTGTCCGCACCCCCGAACTGCACGGCGACAGCGTGGAGGCGTTTTATATGCACATGCAGGGGATCAAGGTCGTCATTCCCTCCAACCCCTACGATGCCAAAGGGCTGCTCCATGCCGCCATTGCCGACCCCGACCCGGTGCTGTTTTTGGAACATATGAAGCTTTATCGCTCCATCCGCCAGGATGTTCCGGCCGAACGGTATGAAGTACCGTTGGGCAAGGCGGCCATTACCCAGGAGGGGAGCGACATCACCGTGATTAGCTATGGGGCGATGCTGCATGTGGCGTTGCAGGCGGCGGAACTGATTGCCAAAGAGGATGGCGCGTCGGTGGAAGTGGTGGATTTACGCACCATTTCGCCGCTGGACGAGGCGACGATTGCCGCTTCGGTGAGCAAAACGGGGCGGGCGGTGGTGGTGAATGAAGCGCCGCGTGCTGGCGGCGTGGCGGCAGAGGTGATTGCCGTGATTAACGAGCAGTGTCTTTATTCGTTGCTGAAGCCGGTGGCGCGGGTGACATGCCCCGATACACCGTTCCCGGTGCCGGGGATTGAGGATGCGTTTGTACCAACGGCCGTTCGCGTTGCCGCCACCATCCGTGAGACGCTAAAACCGTAGAAAGAATGGGACGCAGATTTACCTGATTAAACTGATAAAAATCAGGCAAATCAGGTAAATCTGCGTCCTATTCCCCTAAAAATTATGATCGAATTTCGACTACCCGATGTAGGTGAAGGGCTGCACGAGGCGCAGATTGGGGCGTGGCTGGTGGCGGTGGGGGATGTGGTGAAGCTGGATCAGCCGCTGCTGGAAGTGGAAACCGATAAATCGGTGGTAGAACTGCCCTCGCCGGCCGCCGGCCGCATTGTGAAGCTGGGGTTTGAAACAGGGGCGATGGCAACCGTGGGGGATTTGCTGGTGGTGATTGAGCCGGAGATGGGACGCGGACAAACGCGGACGAACGCGGACGAGGCGATGAAAGCTGCACCTGTTGTTGGTATGGCCGGGCCGGGGGAGCGGATTTTAGCGGCTCCGTCGGTGCGGCAGTTGGCGTTGGCGAAGGGGGTGGATTTAACGGCCGTTCGTGGCTCCGGCCCCGCCGGGCGGATTTTGGCCTCTGATGTGGAAGCAGTTATCGGTAAACCGTTATCGGTAATCGGTAATCAGTTATCAGTAGACCAATCTCCAATCTCCAATCTCCAATCTCCAATCTCCAACCCCCAAATCCTTGCCGCCCCCGCCGTCCGCAAAATGGCCCAAGAGATGGGCATTGATTTGGCGCAGGTGCCGGGAAGTGCCGAAAACGGCCGTATTACCCCCGCAGATGTGGAGCAGTTTGTGGCAATGGTGAAGGAGGTAGAAACGGCCGTTTCCTCTCCCCTGCCCCCCCGCTCCCCTGCCCCCCTGCTTCCTGTCACCACCGCCGCCCAACGCACCCCCCTGCGCGGCATCCGGCGCACGATGGCGCTGCGAATGCAGGAATCATGGCAAAACATTCCCCAC
>JAGQGA010000561.1 GCA_020432595.1 Anaerolineales bacterium
CCATTGATCACATTTGGCCGGTAAATTAAATTGGCAAATTTGTCTATCGCGGCAACGGGTGCAATACGCAGCTTTTGCCCACCTTTATTAATTTCTAGTGGAACACCTGTATCAAGGACTTCTTGCAGCAAATTATAAATGTTGCTACGCAGTTCCGTAACGGTAATTGTTTTCATAAAGACCTCATCAAGGCATGTACGCTTCTTTCAAAACTATGTACGTCTATTTTAAAAGAGGCACAAACAGCCGTCAAGCCTTCACATTGGAGGCAGGGGGGCAGAGATGATAGCCTCCCCTGCTCCCCCGCCCCCCTGCTCCCCTGCTGCCATAACCGCCACATAGGGCAGCTTTAACGTCTGGGCGATGGTTTGGACGAGAGCGGGGAGGGTTTCGGCGGGAACGGCCGTTTCTTCCAGCCGTTTGCCCAAGGTTGTGAGGACAGTGATGGGGTCGTCTCGTTCGCCGTACATGAGGCGGTTAACGGCCGTTTGCAGTCGCTGCCGCACGGGGTTGAACAAAATGGCGATAAGGCCAGTTGCCAAAATGGAAAGGATGAGACTGTTGCTGCTTTGGAAAAGGGTGCTGAGGAGGCCGACGGTGAGGATGTAAACGGCCGTTACCAGCAGCGTTAGCCCCCCATAAACCATGGCTCGATTGAGCCACAGGTCAACTTCCCAAAGGCGATACCGTAAGACGGAAAAGGTGATGGCTAATGGTAACCAGGCGGCAGTGAATAGCTCTAGGTGGAGGATGATGAAGTGATGAACGGCCGTTTGCTGCAAATTAAAAAGCGCAAAAAAGAAAATCGCGCCAAAGGGAACAAGTACAATCCCCAGCAGCCCCAACAAAGCCCACTTTGTCTGTTGCTTTTGTTCTGCCGATGCAAGCCAACGGTAGCGATAAATCTGGCTTGCTAGCCCCACCAATAAAGCCAGCATCAAGCTCCCCATAAACAGAACCCAACCCAGGTCATCCTCACCCAGTAAGAAGAGCCACTTGTTTTCCAGCCAACGGCTAACGGCCGGAAAACTGAACAAAACACCCCATAAAAAGACATTGCCAACTGCCAGCCACGCTGCCCATCGCCAGCGGCGCGGTCGAAATTGGCCGTCGGGAAAAAGGTAGAACAGTGACAGCATGGAAGCCACGACCAACAACGTGGTCACGCTGGCGAGGTTGGGTAGCAGTTGGGTGAGCAGGCGGGGAAAGCGAAGTTGGTCAATATTGAATGAGATCAAATAGAAAGCCCCAAGGAGCAGGAGATTAGTGGAGATGAGGAGAACAACGGCCGTTTGCCATTTACGCCAGGCGAGCATCAACCCTGTGCCGATAAACACAAGCCCTACCAACGTCCGCCAAAAAGCCAGCCAACGGGTAAAGGTGAAAATGGAAGCAAAGAATTGGCTGGCGAACGGCCAGGCTTCGCCCACCTGCCACTCGGTACGAATATCACGAGCCATATAGGGCACATTTGCTATTAACAGACTCGTGACAAGAAAACAAACGGCCGTCCAACCCAGCCGTGCCAGCAGCAGGTGGTGGCGGTTGAAAGTGGTGTGGAGGGTGGAGAGAAGGGGGCTAGCCATGTTGAACTATCTACTTGATCGCCCAAGATGGGTGCAAATCCGAATCGGATGTATTGGTTTGTAAGACATAGCCAAGCCAAGCCAGGAAAAAGGCCATGATGGCAAAAAGTGTGAAGGATAGCCAACCGGGTACATTCAGCCATTGTCCAGTTACCAGATGATAACCATTGGCACCAAGTACAATGAACGGCCACATAAAGCCTGCCAACAGTGGCAAACCATTGCCATAAGGCATGGGTTTCACTCGTACAATAATTAGCCCAAAGGCCAATAGCCCGAGGAACATGACGACCATGGCATTGTTCATGGTTGGTCGCCAACTTTCAGCCCCTAGTGCCAGCAATAGACTGGCGACGATTCCGGCCACACCCCCTAAAATGCCGATGCTCAAAGCAATTTTGCCCAACTGACCAGCCTGTTCGCCATAACGAGCGTATAACCCCAACAGCCCCAGGGTAATAGACAAAATGGCACCGAGGAAGGCTGTGGGCACAGGCACAAAGGTTAAAAGTAGGGCAACGGCCGCTCCTACCAATCCCCAACCACTCAAGCGGATAAAGGTACTTTTGGTCATGTTCATCCTCAATAGCCATTGTGTCATGATGCATTTACGGCTGAATTCATGCCGCCATCTGAACGGTAAACTGGTTTTTCTAACCACATGGTTAGGCCAAGCCCCATGAGGCCAAGCGCGAAAAGGGTGCGGAAGAAGAGGAAAACGGCCGTTATTTCCTCCCCGCTAAACAAAAAGAAGCCAATAAACCCCATAACGGCCGTTGCCAACGGCAGCCATTGCCAATGCGACATCACGGGCTGGCGCAAGTTCAGAATGCCAAACCAGATTAGCCCGCCGATGAGCAAAAGCATCCCTAACAGAACAAGAGCAAACAGATATTCCGCAAACGGGGGCAGTGCCGCAATAAAGCTAAGATGCCCAACAGCGACTAAAACACCGCCGAGGCAAAAGAGGCGCAGCCCGTTTTTTCCCCAACGCCCTACCCTGACAGCATACACATACCAAAAAGCCACATAGCCAAGCAAGTATGCCACCTGCCCCAGCACAATCAACGCCCCATTCTGTCCCGAAATGACATCCGCCATTCGGTATGAAAAAAAGAGGCGGCTCATTTCGTTGAGTTTGTTTATCAGAAAGAGCAGACTGCCCACCATCAATGCCGCCCCTCCCCATTGTGCCATATTGTTTTTCGAGTTCATCGTTATACCTTTCTAAGACAGAATAGATGGCCTGAAGCCAAACCAAACCAATCATGCCGTTAGCATAATGGCTGGTCTGTCCCGTTGTCATCGGGCGGATGTCCTGAGTTGGTCGGGAAGTTGGGTTGGAATGAAGTTAGTGAAATTGCCCCAAAAAGAGGCGAGTGATGTAGATGAAGGGAAAACGGCCGTTTTCTCCCCACCGCTCAAACACCCCCTGCAAATCCGCCATCGCCGCTTCGTAAAGTGGGTGACCCGGCGTGGGGGCGTAGGATGAGGAGAGGAAGCGCCCGCGCAGCCCGGCAAAATCAAAAAGCTGCACGTTGTCAAAGGTGAAAGTAAGCGGGGGCTGCCCGAAAAACGGCTCGATTTCCGGGTAGCTGTTGGCTTGGTTTAGCTCTTCGTACTGCTCGCTGTATTGGTACATCAGCGCTTCATACGCCTGCATAGACGGCCGATCTGCCACCCGTCGCTGGTTCCACACCAGCCCCACCCAGCCACCCGGCTTGAGAACCCGCTGGAATTCTAGCCGCGCCTGGGCGTGGTTGAACCAGTGAAACGCTTGCCCAGCGGTGATGAGATCAAGGCTGTGGTCGGGCAGGGTGGTGGCTTCGGCAGTGGCATTAACGGCCGTAAATCCCCCAAACCCCGCCAACAACTGCTGCGAAGCCTCGCGCATCTCCTTGTTTGGCTCCACGCCCACCACCATATGCCCATGTTCCAGCAGCAATTGGGTCAAAATGCCCGTGCCGGAGCCAATGTCGGCAATGCGGCTATCGGCGGTTAAGTTGGCATATTGGCGTAGAGTGTCATAAACGGCCGTTGGGTACCCCGGCCGGTACTTTACATAATTTTCAACCCGATTGGAAAAACGACGAACGGTATCTACAGCAGGCATTGGTTTTCTCCTTACTTACTTGCGATGGCCGACAAAAGCGGCCGTTAGCCCCAACGCAATATACATCGTCCCAGCAAAATACCGCTGCCGCCGCACCAATTGCTGGCTGCCGCGCAGCAACGGTCGCAGCGACCCCGCCAACATGG
>JAGQGA010000562.1 GCA_020432595.1 Anaerolineales bacterium
CCCGAATGGGAACCCGTTCATCGCATTTTGTTTACTAATGGCATCCTCGGCATTGAGAATGTGGGCGGCGATATTGACAAGGTGACGGGCAAACGCTGCACCTTTTCTTTCTTCCCTTGGCGCTGGACGCGGGGCGATGGCTGTATTATCCGTTTAGTGGCGATTCTTGATCCATCGGGTGATTATCGTATTGAGTCTGGGAATTAGTAGGCAGTAATCGGTAACCAGTCATCAGTATTCAGTTCCCCTAACTGATTACCGTTCACTGCTTACTGATTAACGAAACAGAGGTAACGATGAGAAATGTGGTACGGTTGGCAGAAGCGCATAAATACGAAGCACCTTTACATGATGTGACAGTACATTCTATGTTCTTGCAGCATAAGCTGACGGGGAGTGAGGGCGAACATTGGGTGAGCATTAGCTACTATTTGCCGGGGGCGCGGGCGGAGATGAGTGCCGCGCCGCTGGAGAGAACGTATGTGGTTTTGGATGGGGAACTAACGGTTGAATTTGAGGATGAGACGGTTCAACTTGGCCCGCTTGACTCGGTTTACATTGGCCCGAATGAAACCCGTGAAGCGCGGAATGATACTAATAAGGTCGTGACGATGTTGGTGGTCATGCCTTATCCACCGGCACAGTAAACAGTAAACAGTAATCGGTAATCGGTAATCGGTTTACTGATTACTGTTTACTGATTACCGATTATAGAGAAATGGAAAACATACCAAGTTCACAAGAATTGTTTGATGTGAGTGGCAAGGTGGCTATTGTGACCGGGGCCACGGGTGCTTTTGGGGCGGCGGCGGCGATGGGGCTGGCGAAGGCGGGGGCGAAGGTGATGTGTACGGGGCGTAAGGCGGAGACACTGGAGCCGTTGGTGGAGATGATTACGGAGGCGGGATTTACGGCCGTTTATGAACCCGGCGATCCCACCAGCCACGAAGACAACAAACGCATCGTTGCTAAAACAGTTGAAGCATTTGGGGGAGTAGACATCGTTGTCACTGCCGCAGGGTATAACAAACCAGGCTCCATTGTGGATCAGCCCGTTGAAGAATGGGAGACCATCATGGATGTCAACGTCAAAGGCACATGGCTCATGCTCAAAGAGGCGGGCAAGGTGATGATTGAGCAGGGGCGTGGTGGCAAGGTAATCATCGTTTCTTCGACACGGGGCAAGTTGGGCATGGCAAATTACACGGCCTACAGCCCCTCCAAAGCAGCTACCGACCTCATTACCAAATCGCTGGGGTGCGAGTGGGGGCCACACAGGATTAATGTCAACGCCATTGCGCCCACCGTGTTCCGCTCGGCGCTGACGCAGTGGATGTTCGATGATGATGCGTTTTACAAGAACTTTCTGCGGCGGATTCCAATTGGCCGTTTAGGCGAACCCGAAGATTTTATCGGTTCCATCCTTTTCCTCTCCTCCAAAGCCTCCGACTTTATGACGGGGGCGATTTTGTATGTGGATGGCGGATACACAGCGGGGTGACGGTAATCGGTAATCAGTGGTCAGTAATCAGTAAGCAGTCTGAACGCTACTGATTACTGATTACCGATTACTGATGACTAGTCTTAAATCATGACAGAACTGACCAAAGTGGCGGTAATCGGCAGTGGCCTAATGGGGCATGGCATTGCTCAGGTGTTTGCAGTGGCGGGACATGACGTGGCGGTTGTTGACCCTAATGAAAGCTCTTTGCGGGCTGTGCCAGAGCGGATTCGGGCAAATTTGCAGGCGATGTTGGCGCGTGGGGTGCAGTTAGCTGATGATGTAGAAACCATTCTGCAACGGGTGCGATTGACAACCGATATGGCTGATGGCTGCCGCGATGTGGCTCTTGTCACGGAGGCGGTGTTTGAGGACATGGCCTTGAAGCAGCAGGTTTTTGCTGACCTAGATGCCCTTTGCCCGCCAGAGGTGGTGTTGTGCAGCAATACGTCGGTGATGAGCATTACGGAGATTGCTTCTAAGGCGCAGCATCGGGAGCGGATTGTGGGGACGCATTGGTGGAATCCGCCTTATTTGATCCCCTTGGTGGAGGTGGTAAGGACGGAGGAAACGGCCGTTTCCGTCGCCGAATTCACCTACAACCTCCTGCAAAAAATCGGCAAACGCCCCGTCCATGTCTACCGAGACGTACCCGGCTTTGTCGGCAACCGGCTACAGCACGCCCTATGGCGTGAAGCCTTTGCCATCATTGACGAAGGCATTTGCGACGCAGCCACCGTAGATGAAGTGGTTCGCAACAGCTTCGGCCTGCGCCTGCCCGTGCTGGCTCCCGTCGAAAACGCCGATATGGTCGGGCTAGACCTGACTTTAGCCATCCACAACTACATTTTGCCCCACATCAACGCCAGCCCCACACCTTCAACAACTTTGCAGGAAAAAGCCACGCAGGGAAATTTGGGTTTCAAAACGGGCGAGGGTTTCCTCGACTGGTCGGAGGAAGCTGTGGCGGCTTCGCGCTTGAAATTGATGAAGTATTTGTTGGATGTGTTGGCACGGCAACAAACAGGCAGCTAGATCAATCAACCTGAACCTATGAGACTTTTGCTGAGACCTTCAGCTATTAAGTGCAAGCGGAGGCTTCATGGATAGATAAATAACACAATCACCATAAACCTGTTTTTCTACAAACGCAGTCATTTTTTTAGAGGAGAATTCCATGAAATTGCAAAAACTGATTCTATTCCTTGTCGTTAGCGGCATCGTCTTAGCCATGACCGCTTGCGGTGCTGCTGAACCCGAAACAAAGACGCTCACCTTTTCGCCGCTCGCCCTGTCTATTCCGGCGTTGAAGGGGTTATCCGAAGGGGTAAAAGCCGTTGGTGGCGAGATGGGGTACGATGTGATCGTGGTTGATCCTGATTTTGACCCGACCAAGCAAGCCCAGCAGTTGAACGAGCTTATCACAACCGGCCGTACCAGTGCCGCCTGGGTTATTTCGGTAAACCCCGGTGCGATGAAAGACGTTGTTGACCAGGCACAGGCCAAAGAGGTTGTACTCGTTCTGAATGGCGTGCCAGAAGATTATGGCTACAACGGAATGCAGGCTGGTGTGACCTTTGCCCGTATCAACTATGAAAAGTTTGGTGGCACAGTGGGTGAGTTGTTGGGGCAATGTGTAAATGAGAAGCTGGGTGGCAGTGCCAAGGTGATTTTCCTGCAATCGGCAGAGGGGACGGCCGGCAAGCAGGAGATTGAGGAATCTATGCAGGGCAAACTGGCTGAACTGGCACCCGGTGCTGAGATTGTGGCAACGGCGATCATTAGTGAACGTGCCGAAGGGCAAAACACCGTCAGCCAAATTTTGCAGGCTAATCCCGATGCCAACGCCGTGATGACCACAAATGATGAAGGTGGTTTGGGCGCATTGGGCGCGTTCAAGGCGGCTGGTACGGAGCTGCCCTGTTTGGTTGATGCCGGCGGTAATGATGAGGTGTTGGCAGCCGTTGAATCTGGCGAAATGTATGGTGCGGCGGCACTTGATTTCCAAGGGGATATGATGCAGACCTTTGAGGCGGTGGCTACCATGCTTGCGGATCCTTCGGCTCCTGGGGCGCAACTGGAAGTGCCGGTTATCCCCCACAAAACTGGAGAATGAGTCATTCACCTGTAGACAGGCAAGATGCAGTTGGTGGTGGGAAGCGTACCACAGATCGGGGTATTGAAACTTCCCACCTACCTTTTAATATCCGCGCTCTGGTCTTTGTGCGAGAGCGCGGGATTATTGTGCTGTGGCTGCTGCTGCTGCTTTTCTTTGCCATCTGGGATCATCCGTACTTTGCGTCGGTGGCGAATGGGTTGTTGATTT
>JAGQGA010000563.1:0-1566 GCA_020432595.1 Anaerolineales bacterium
AACGGCCAGCATTTACTTAAGCTCATCAATGACATTCTTGATGTGGCAAAAATTCAGTCTGGTCGGGTTGATCTGAACTACACGACGGTAGACGTTGCCAAATTGTGTCGCTCCATGCTGACATTGGTTGACCCGCTGGCACAAAGCAAGCAGATTCAAATTGAGTTTTGCCTGGACGGCACAGTTCAGTTCATTGAGGCCGATGAAAAACGTCTCAAGCAAATTTTGATTAATTTATTAACCAACGCCATTAAATTCACCCACGATCAGGGGCGCGTGGGTTTGGATGTTCAAGCAAAGGGTGATACCATCGTTTTTTCCGTTTGGGATACCGGTATTGGTATTGCCCCCGATGACATTAACAAACTGTTTGAGCCTTTTGTGCAGCTTGATAATAGCATCACACGGAAATATGAGGGAACAGGGCTGGGGCTGACCCTGGTGCAACAATTTACCGACATGATGAAAGGCACGCTCTCTGTTGAAACGGAACCTGACAAAGGCAGCCAGTTTATGGTAGCATTGCCCCAGACACAACCAGATAGCTATCATCCAGTGGTGGATCAGGCTATCTGATTTTACTTGTAGCAGGAATCAATCATGCCGAAAACGGCTTTAATTGTTGAAGATAACAAAGACTTGGCAGAAACTTTTGACTTGGTGTTAAGTCAGATGGTTGGCCTGCAAACCCATGTTCTGCACGATGGGCAAGAGGCAAGCGACTATCTTCTAACTACGGCACCCGATTTACTGCTGCTGGATTTGCATTTGCCTTATGTCAACGGACAAACAATTTTGGAGCAAATGGCGCAAAATCCAAAACAGCAGAACACGCGGGTGATTGTGGCAACGGCCGATGTCTTTTTGGATGATGATTTTGAAAGTGTGTATACGGCCGTTAATAAGCTCATGTTCAAGCCCGTTTCAATCAACGCTTTGGTCAGTGCGGTACGGGAGCTACTAGAACCTTCTTCATAATTTCCTCTTAACGGCAAAGCCTCAACCACCCATTGTCTTGTCCTCATTGTTGCTCCTGGCGTATCTATGAGCAGTAACCTACACCTCTCTATTACAATTCAAGGCTACCAGCCACAGCACCAAACGGCCGTTTCTGCCGCCATCACCCACTGGCTACAAACTGAAGGGTTGCAAGGTGCATTTGGGGAGATGCTTTTCTCAAAGCACCCGCAAAATGGGCTGGTTATGCAAACGAGCAACCCTCATCACATCCCTGTCATCGTTAGCCGCTCTTATGTTTGGCTGCCGAAAGCGCAAGAACAATTGGAAACGGCCGTTTTTGCCGCCAACCAAGCCCACTGCATTGTCCTGCTAACGGCCAGAGATGCCGATGAACCCTCTGGCGAAGGGCTAATCCCCGACGGTTTGCTGCCAAAATGGCGCGAATTAGCAGCCCAGGCCTTTGACCGAGAGATGGCGCTTGACCGTTTTGGGCATAACGAGCAGCTTTGTATCACCATTGAAGCGGAGCTAAATACGTTGCGTCACCAGCAAATCGAGCTATCGGGTGTAACAAGTATTGCCCTTCATGACCTGCCAAATGCGTTT
>JAGQGA010000563.1:1664-3823 GCA_020432595.1 Anaerolineales bacterium
GCTAAATACGTTGCGTCACCAGCAAATCGAGCTATCGGGTGTAACAAGTATTGCCCTTCATGACCTGCCAAATGCGTTTGTGGGTGGCACCAATTTGACGCTGATGGCAGAAAACGGCCGTTGTTCCATCGAACAAGTATCACGCGGTGGGTTCGCCCAACATTACGCAGGGCAGCGCAGCCTCACCGACGTGGTGCAATTGATTGGCATGATGGATGAACTCAGCTTTCGCGCCATTGCCCACCCTGTGCGGCCGGGCGTGCCTGATGAGGCGCGGCCAGAAATTCACGTTCATTTTCAATCTGGAGAAACGCTCATCCGCCGCAAGTGGGCCAACGACACCCACTTTGCCTTTGACCGCATCTACAAGCGGTTGCTGGATTTGGCGCGTATCCGCCCCAACGACACACCCGAACAATCCAAATAAGGCAGACTTCACTGGTTACGCCGGCCACCATGAATGAAAATAGTGGCTTGTACCAGCAACCAACAACCAGCAACTATGAGGTTTTTATGGCAATAGAAACAGAAATTTTGGCAGGTAAGGGGGAAAAAACGGCCGTTTCCATCCCCCTCATTGACTGCGACGTCCACCACATACTCCCCCGCTTCTCCGCCCTCTTCCCCTACCTCGACCCCCGCTTCATGCGCCGCATCGAAATTGCCATGAACAGCAAGGCCGAAGCCCGCAACAACTTCCAAATGCCCCGCCGCGCCTACTTCCACCCCTACTCCACCGCCCGCGCCGACACCATGGAAGCCAACGGAACCAACCACGCCTCCATCCCCCAACGCATCAAAGAAGATTTGCTCGACCGCTACCACATCGAATACGCCATCCTCATGGGCAACGACCTCACCACCCTCTCCGGCATGCCCGACCCCGACCTCGCCGCCGCCATCGCCCGCGCCTACAATGACTGGACCGATGACGTATGGATCAAATACGATCCCCGCTTTAAACATTCCATCTGGGTTGCTCCCCAAGATCCCGCCCAGGCCGCCGCTGAAATTGACCGCTGGGGTAGCCACCCTGACGTGGTGCAAGTCGCCATTCCTATGGGTGACAAGCTGCCGGGCAACCGCCACTATTGGCCCATCTACGAAGCCGCCGCCCGCCACAACCTGCCCGTCGGCTTCCACGTCGGCTCCGAAAGTGCCGGCAACAACGGCTCCCAACTCGCCATCGGTGCCCCCACCTACTACATCGAACTGCAAACCGGGGTCATCTCCATTGGCATCCAAAGCACCATCAGCCTGGTGTGCGAGGGGGTATTTGAGCGTTTCCCCACGCTCAAGGTGGTGCTGCTGGAATATGGCTGGGCGTGGCTGCCGGGTCTCATGTGGCGGCTGGACAGGGAGTGGAAATCGCTGCGAGCCGAAGTGCCGTGGCTGGTCAAACCGCCCAGCGACTACATTCGGGAACACATCCGCGTTGGCTCACAGCCGCTGGAAGTACCCGATTTGCGCCACCTGCACCAAACGCTGGAGATGATGTCGGCGGAAAAAATGATGGTCTTTGCCACCGACTACCCCCACTGGGATTTTGACGACCCGGACTATGTGCTGGCGCGGCTGCCCAAACAGATGCACCACCCTATTGCCCACGAAAACGCCCGCGCTTTGTACGGGCTGTAACGCCGTTGGCTAGGTGACGCTCCCTGCAAAATAGACAGCAGAGAAATAATCTTGCTCATGCTGCATCGGTTTCGGCTAGAAGGGAAACGGCCGTTTCCCTCAAATCCATCTCCCGCTTACCCATGCCACCTGCTCCTTCAATCGTGACTAGAAAAATATTTGGCTGCGCTAATAAATCGCCGAGTCTAGGCAATTCATCTGAACGGCCGATACAGGGTAGCGATTGAAGGGGCAAGTTGTTAGCCACTACCGATGATTTTCTGCTGACGACTGACCAGCCTCGGTAACTCCCGTAAAAGCGATGATGCCGTTTGCCATAAGTCAGCCTGCCTGCCACGGATTCTAGCAGATGCCAACACAGCGGGGGGCAAGGCGGTGGCCAATGCCCCTATAGGCTTTCCCGCAACATCAGCAAACCATTGTGATGAACTTACCACCGGTTTGCTTTCAGCTAGCGTATACAATTCTACTGCTCGCTCAATTTGCCCTAGCTCAGCCAGTAACAAAGCGATACCTACTAG
>JAGQGA010000564.1:0-1634 GCA_020432595.1 Anaerolineales bacterium
TTGATAATCACCAAGGCTTCTTTGGCCTTCTTTTTTTCTTTTTTCTATTCAATTTTTAAGCTGCTAAAGTCGAGATTTAACCTGTCAATCCTGCAAAATCTTATCAATCCTGTCAAAATTCCAATGAAAAATGCAGATTTTGAAACCCGTTTTATTGGCGAACCCATCACCGTCGCCTATGACAAGCCGCCGCTGGTTGCCAAAAAGCCCCCTTGCCCCAACCAGTTTGAATGGGACGGGCAAACTTTCCACATTGACACGCTGTTGGCTGAATGGCGTGATTATGAACGCCGGGGACGCATGGCAAGCAACATGCGCCCAGAAAACGCCCGCCGCGCCACTCTGCGCGGCTCATGGGGCGTTGGCCGCTACTATTTTCGCGTTCGAGTCGCTGGCAACCGCATCTTTGAGCTTTATTATGATCGCGCCCCCAAAGGTCAAACCCAGCGTGAAGGCTCCTGGCACCTCTATCGTGAACTGGTTTAAAGCGGAGGATGTCAATCCCGACACTTCCAGTTAACAAACACGCGAGCTTTTCCAAGCTCGGCTCCTAAAATGGCGCATTATCCGTCAAGGAACGATGCCATTCAGTTAAAAACGTTATCGCTTCATCAAACTGGCGAGCAGGTAACAGCTTATAGCCAGTAATCCCAAACTTGCGATACAGTTCCCCATAAACCGCGCCGTACTCGTTGCGTCGCGTTTGTTTGCTTAACACCAATGCCACCGCCTTTACCGCTTGGCTAATTTGGCTGGCCTGTTCCGGCGTCACATACCGTCCCGGATCACCCAGTGTAGATTCAATCCGCTCTAGCCTCATCTCATGCTCATGAATGCGTCCTTCCAGCAGCAACTGCTGCCGCGCCATTTGCAACATCGCCAGAGCCATTTTGTATGCTTGGGCTGCGGGGGAATCGGTTTGGAGTAAATCATCAAAGCTAACATCGGTCGTTAAACGGCCGTCTTGAAATGCCTCCCACAACACCTTGGCCGCCTCCTCTTGGTACCGCTCCAGCTTTTCCCGAATCTCCTCTTTTACACGGCTTGTCTCAATGCCAGCCAACCACAACGACACCAAATCTACCCGCAACAGCCCCAACTGCTGCCGACCCCCAGCCGTTTCCACTGGGCCATAACAAAACCCTTTGAACAATACTGGCTGGCGCTCAATGCGCTGCACCGCCCCGCGTCGGTTCAAACCCAACGCTTTCGTCAGGTGATTAACAGATACATAAATATTGCCATCCCTGGCACGAACAGCCACCAATTCATCACTCAAGAACTGAACGACTTTCTGCTCTGCTACCTGTAAACTTTGCTCACTCATCGTCTGTAGAGGGTGGTGCATGATACACCACCCTTGCTCCTAATGGCTCGATCACCCTACAAATTCCAAAATAGCCATCAAAAAATTCCAGGTGCCATCGTTGTAAAAACAACCTACATTTCATATATAGCCAACTCTTGATCAAGTTAATTGTATGGGGATTGAGCCATTCTTCAAAAGTTTACGGTCACAGAAGAAGAAACTTTGTAAAAACGTTTGTGCAGGGTGCTTGTCAGGAAAAATATGACAGACAATTTCTGTGACTAACCTTAAAATTTGGTGACAAAATAATGGAGAGTGTTTGATA
>JAGQGA010000564.1:1641-3815 GCA_020432595.1 Anaerolineales bacterium
TGTACACCTTATTTTTGCGCAAACAGAGCGCATTTCTATTCAATTTAACATAATCCATGCAAATGGAGGCCGTTTCTATTCAAAGTCTGAGCCACAACGGCCGTTACAGTACCTTTCCAAACAAATAATCAGTTCATCAGCGTAAGGATGCGAGGCCAGCAAATCAATTCGTTTGAGTTGTCGTGCCCGAAAATAGAGCCGACCCGGCACGGCCAACAAATCGCGCACGATGCGTTTAAGACCCCAATCGGCAAAACGGGAATCGGCTAAAGCCTGGCTATGAAAGTCAGCCAGCAAATTATGAGCCAAATCGGTGAGTAAGACCAACGCTTTTTGTGCCATGAAATTCCGCTTACGACGTGCCGATAGATGCAAACCGCTCTTATCGGCACGAAATTGCTCAATTTCAGCTCCCCCTCTCTGGTTATACCGTTGCATGAAGGCTTTCTTAGAAGGAAAAGAGAGCGTGGTGACGTAGTAGCTATGTTTGAGTTTTCCTTTATGTAAACGTCTTTTGACCACCACTTGGACAGGTTGACCGAGGTCAAAAGGGGGTGCCACCCAACCCAAGAGGCTTTGCTCATCATAGACATCCCAACGGGAAACAGAGTCGGCCAACGCTTTGGCTCGCTTACCGGAAAAGCCTTTGCCTAGCACTTGATAACCTCTGGCAAGTAGCCAACGTAGGTTTTCGTCTGTGCCAGAACCACCATCAAGGCGGTAAAGTGTGCGTTTTCGTTGCTCTGGTGCTAACTCAAATGAACTTTCGACACCTAGCACCGCTTGTTGCAAACATTGCATGGTCAACTGGTTACCTGGAAACAGGCCAGACCATAAGGTTTCGTGGTAAGAAATGGCATTGACACGAGCTAATTGGCGCACAATCCTGTTTTTTTACCACTGGCATACCCTTTTTGACCTCCTTCTGCCTGTTGTCCACAGGGTAAAGCCGATAAATCAAAGTCCAATTCCAAAAAGGCACGCCAATCATGATGTCGGACTTGGCTACAACGGTCGCTGATTTGGCGAACGGCAAGCTCCAATTGAGCGAGATTCATTTGAGTTAGGTCATCCAGACCCCTAGAGAGGGTTGATTGGTCAGCAAAGCCACTAATTCGTTTGACTTGTGCCAATTGTTGCTCTGGACGAAGTTTCGTATTGACAACGGAAATGTACTCACAGCCGGCTAGAATGCTCACCAAGGTCTGTTCGAGCTTCTCAGCCAGCGTAAAATCGCCGTTTTGGGTCGCTGATGTGACTGATTGTAAAGGTTCTAGGACTTTTTCGGCCTCATAATAAGCCAACAAAGCCGCTAGGGGTGCATATTGAGTGTTAGTAAATTCGTGGGTCAGACCCAATTCCAGCTTCATCATTTCACGCTCCTCTTGCTCTAAGTCAAATGAACTTTTTGAGGATCGTGGCACAATGTCTGAAAATAGCCTAATCAATGCCCAAAATCGGAATAGAAATGCCCTCTGTTTGCAGCTAGGTGTTCAAAATGAATAGAAACCGCCTCTGTTTGCACGTTTTCGTGCAAAAATAAGGTGTCAGGAAAAATATGACAGACAATTTCTGTGACTAACCTTAAAATTTGGTGACAAAATAATGGAGAGTGTTTGATACACGTTGGCATTCCCAACCAAGTCGTTTCCAAACTTTATAAATTGAGAGTCTAGCAGATAGCGTATTGGTTTTAAGTCTGTCATCTGCTTGGTTTTCATTTACCGTTTGTACGAATCTTTTGGAGGAACAGAATGGATTGGTTAAGTCTCATTATTGGTCTGCTGATCGGCTGGATTGCTGGTATGCTGATCGACTATTTTTATTGGCGTCCCCGGCGCATTTGTACCGAAGCTGAGAAAAACCTCGCGGCTTCTTTGCGTGATGCCGAGGCAAACAATCAGGGGCTGCAAACACAGTTGGCAAATTTCCGTATTAACGGGAAGCGTTTGGAAACATTCGAGGCAGAGCTGAAGGGAAAGGAGCTTGAACTAGCTGATGTTGCTGCCAGCCATAAGCTAAGAGCAGGGGAATTAGCAGCTTTGTCTGCACGTTTGGACGGCCGGCAAGGGGAGCTGGACAAGCAAACGCTGGCTTTAAACGGCCGTAAAAGCAACCTCGACGATCTGGCAGCCAGCTACGCCGCCACCGAACAGCGGCTAACCGATTGGGAA